>JAJDFU010000463.1 GCA_020528935.1 Saprospiraceae bacterium
CTCCCGCCAAACCCGACCGGGTCCGTTTCGATGATCCGTCGTTCCTGAAAATCCCCCTGTACCTTGGTATTCGTAATCACATGTGCCGTTTTGTAGGCCATGCAGGTCACCGGCAGGGAGCGAAAAAGCAAGGCAAACACCACCTTCGGCCCGTATTCACGGAAGATCCCGCTGGCAGTATCCAACCGGGACCGGTCGGCTTCCGAGAGGTCCAAGCGGCCGGATTCTTCGAAAAAAGCGACCACTTGCGCGGGAAGGGCGTCGGGGATCGCCTGATCGTTGGTAGCCAGCTCCCTCATCAGCCTGTGCAGCGCCCCGATATCGCGGGCGTGCACGATGGCTTCTGCGGCAGCGTCCGCCAGGGGGTCTCCCCGGTGCCTGGACTCGGCCAGCTCCCCGGGATCCAGATGCTTGTGTGTCTCATCCATGATTGACTAATGGGGTTTAGTGAACGGATCGCCGGCTGCAGCCCGGTCCGTTAAAGAAGGCGTGCTGCACCGGCTTGTTCTACGAGAATCGGAAAGGGATTATACAGGTCGTGAAGGATCCGGGAGCATCCGCTGCCAGGCCCGGGTTTCGCCTGTAAAATAGAAAAAAGAACCCAAGGGGCGGAATGCGCCCGGCCTCGACAGCTGTCGGCGGCGGCGCCCTTGGTTTTTTCCGGGGAAAGGACGTACCTTTTGGTTTTTGACAAGAAGCGCGTATGACAACAGCATCCGGTAATCCGTTTCGCCTGGACGGCAAGGTGGCCGTGCTCACCGGTGCCAGTAAAGGCATTGGCCTGGAGATGGCCCGCCTGCTGGCCGAACAGGGCGCCCAGGTCGTAATCAGCAGCCGAAAGCAAGAAGCGGTAGACCAAGTAGCCGAAACCTTTCGGCAAGACGGCCTGGAGGCCACCGGCATCGCCTGCCACGTGGGCGAGGAGGAGCAGCTGAAAGCCCTGGTGGATCAGACGGTAGACCGTTACGGCGGCATCGATATCCTGGTCAACAATGCGGCCACCAACCCCGTCTTCGGCCCGTTGCTTCAGGCCGACGGCGCTTTGTTCGAAAAGATCATGGCGGTCAATGTGAAGGGTCCCATGTTGCTGTCCAACCTCGTGCAGCCCCTCATGGCTGAGCGAGGCGGCGGCTCTGTCATTCACATCAGTTCGGTCGAAGGCATCAAGCCCAGCTTCGGCCTGGGCGTGTACAGCGTGAGCAAGGCCGCGCTCATCAGCCTCACCCAGGCCCAGGCCCGCGAGTGGGGCGGCGCCGGCATCCGGGTAAATGTCATCTGCCCCGGCCTGGTGAAGACCAAGTTCAGCGCCGCCCTCTGGCAAAATGAGGCCATCCTCAAACAGATCGAGCAGAACCTGCCCCTGGGCCGCATGGCCATGCCGGGTGAAATGGCCGGCCTGGCGCTTTTCCTGGCTTCCGAGGCCTCCAGCTATTGCACGGGCAGTATTTTCACCGCCGACGGCGGGCATTTGATCGCATAATTGCTTTACCTATGGACACCCTACGCGAAACCCCACCCCTGGACACGACCTTGACGGCGATCCGGCACTTTGTGGACGACCGCCTGCTGCCCCTGGAAGACCGGACCCGCGGCTGGAGCTGGAACCGCATCGAGCCCCTGCTGCAGGAACTGCGGGAGGAGGTCAAATCCCGGGGTTGGTGGCTGCCGCAGATCGCTGCGGAGCAGGGCGGCATGGGCCTCAGCCTGGAGGATTTCGGCCGGGTGAGCGAACTGCTGGGGCGCAGCCCGTTCGGCCATTTTACCTTCAACTGCCAGGCCCCCGATGCCGGCAATATGGAGATCCTCATCGAGCACGGCACGCCCGAGCAGCAAAAGCGCTTCCTCGAGCCCCTGCTGGCCGGGCGCATTCGCTCCTGCTTTGCCATGACGGAGCCGGAGAACGCCGGCTCCAACCCCGTTCGCCTGAGCACGACGGCCGTGCGCGAGGGCGACGAATACGTCATCAACGGCCACAAGTGGTTCACCACCGGCGCCGACGGGGCCGGCTTCGCCATCGTCATGGCGATCACCCAGCCGGATGCCGAAAGCCCCTACCTGCGGGCCAGCCAGCTCATCGTGCCTGCGGATACGCCCGGTTATGAGCTGGTGCGCAACGTGCCCATCATGGGCGAGGAAGGCGAAGGCTACGCCAGCCACGGCGAAGTGCGCTTCGCGAACGTGCGCGTACCGGCCGATCACCTGTTGGGCGCCGACGGGGCCGGCTTCGCCATCGCCCAGCAGCGGCTGGGCCCGGGCCGCATCCACCACTGCATGCGCTGGATCGGCATCTGCGAGCGCGCCTTCGACCTCATGTGCCGGCGCGCCCTCAGCCGCGAACTGGCCCCCGGCAAGTCGCTGGCCCGCAAGCAGACCATACAGAACTGGATCGCCGAGAGCCGGGCCGAGATCAACGCCAGCCGCCTGCTGGTGCTGGATACCGCCCGCAAGATCGACCGCGAAGGCGACTACGCCGCCCGCCAGGAGGTGTCGCTCATCAAGTTTTACGTGGCCGGTGTGCTGCAGCGCGTGCTCGACCGCGCCATACAGGTGCACGGCGCCCTGGGCATCACCGAAGACACCGTCCTAAGCTACTGGTACCGCCACGAACGCGGCGCCCGCATCTACGACGGGGCTGACGAGGTGCACAAAAGCCGCCTGGCCAGGCTGGTGCTCAAGCAGTATGAAGGGTAAGGCCGGGTTCCCAGGTTGTTGCGAAATCCGGAACCCCCGCAAGCATGAAGCCCGCAAACCCGTAAACCCTGAACCATGGCCATACTCGGACGCCTGATCAAGACCGCCATCGACCTGGGCAGCAGCATACGCGAGCGGGATCGATCGCCCCTGGAGCTGCAGCAGGACAGCCTGCGCAACCTCCTGGAAGAGGCCGCCACAACGGCCTTCGGGCTCTACTACCACTTCGAGCGAATGCTGGAGTCCGACGATCTGCAGATCGCCTTTTCCGAAACCGTGGCCCTACACGATTACGACGCCCTCTACGAACGCTGGTGGCACCGCCAGGAAGAGGCCCCCGACATCACCTGGCCCGGCTATCCGCCTTATTTCGCCCGCACCTCCGGCACCACGGGCGTCAACAAGTACATCCCCGTCACGGAATCCATGCTGCGCTCCATCCGCCGGGTGGGCATCGATCAGGCCATTGCCCTGTCCAAGTTCGAGCTGCCGCCGGCGTTTTTCGAGAAAGACATCCTCATGCTGGGTAGCTCGGCCCGGCTGAATGCTTTCGGGCAAGGCGCCCTGGAGGGCGAGATCAGCGGCATCAACGCCCAGAACATGCCGGCCTGGTTCAACACCTACTACAAGCCCGGCAAGGAGATCGCCGAGATCGACAGCTGGGACGAGCGCTTGCAGGCCATCGTGCAGGCGGCCCCCCACTGGGACGTCAGTGCCCTGGCCGGCATCCCCTCCTGGATCCAGGCTATGCTCAAGGCCATCCAGGCCCACTACCGCCTGGATACCAACCACGACATCTGGCCCAACCTGCGGGTGTAAGTCAGCGGCGGGGTGGCATTCGAGCCCTTCCGCCACAGCCCCAACCAGATAACGGCCGCGCCGCTCATATCACACGCAACAACACTGGACTCTCAGAGG
>JAJDFU010000465.1:0-1260 GCA_020528935.1 Saprospiraceae bacterium
AAAATTTTGCAATTCGTCAGCCCTTCGGGCGGAAAATTCGGTGAATTTTCCGGGTCAATGGGAGCGCATTTTATACATGACGCGATGTGGTTTGGGATATTCCCAAACCGCACCGGCCAGTATAGTTGGGTAAATTCATGCATACTCCGCGTTAAATCGGGAAAGGCGGTCTCATCCGCTGAGAATAAAACCAGAAGCCCTTATTTTGGGGCATGCCGCAATATTCATCCCTGTACGATCTGCAGGAGCACCTGCAGCGTGTAGTTGCCCTCAACTTTCCCGAACCCTGGTGGATACGGGCTGAAATTGCCCAGGTGTCCGAGTTTCGCGGCCATCGTTTTCTGGAGTTGATCCAAAAGGGGGAAGAGGGCGAGCAGGTCATTGCGCGGGCAGATGCTGTGCTGTGGCAGGCGGAATTTCGCAACCTGCAGCGGCAGCTGGGCGGCGGCCTTTCCCACATCCTGCAGGCAGGCATGGAAGTTCTTGTACAAGTGTCGGTGTCGCATCATCCGCGTCATGGTCTGCGGCTATACGTCCGGGATGTAGATTCCGACTTTGCGACCGGGGAGCTGGAACGGCGGAGGCAGGAGGCCCTGGAGCAACTTCGCCAGAAAGGGCTCCTGGATCGCAATGGCGCCCTGTCCCTGCCACTGGTGCCTCAACGACTGGCCGTACTTACCTCACCCGCTGCAGCGGGCTGGCAGGATTTTCAGCATCAGCTGCGCACAGCCCCAGGATCGTATCGCTTTCATCTTCGACTTTTTCCCGTGGCCGTTCAGGGAGATCGGGCCGTACCGGATATCCTGCACCAACTGGATCAATTGACCCAGCAGGCAGAGGCTTTCGATGCCGTGATCCTGCTGCGGGGAGGCGGCAGCCGGCTCGATCTCGCCGCTTTCGATCGACTGGAACTGGCCGAAGCCCTTGCCCTATGCCCCCTGCCGATCATCACGGGGATCGGGCATGAGACCGACCTTTCCCTGGCCGACCGGGTGGCTCATACGGCCCTCAAGACGCCCACGGCCGCTGCGGACTTCCTGCTGCAGCGCGCACAGGACCTGGAAGAGCGATTGAGCCGGCTGGCCCTCCAATTGCAGCGAACCACCGACGACCTCCTGCGCCGGCGTGACCGCGACCTGGATGGTTATTGCAAGGATGTGACGGCAGTGCTGAGCCGGCAGCTGAGCCGCCGGCACCAACTGTGGGAATATATGGAAGGGGGGTTGACCAGAGCCGGTTTGGCGTACCTCCGACTGAAGG
>JAJDFU010000465.1:1270-9859 GCA_020528935.1 Saprospiraceae bacterium
TTGGTACCGTGTCGGGGGTCTGGGGTACTGTTGGACTATATCGAAGGGGAGTTGCCCAGAGCCGTGTTGCACTACCTCCGACTGAAGGAACAACGGCTGGATCAAATGGCACAGGCCGTTGAGCTGCTGGACCCCGCCCGGGCCATGCGCCGGGGATACACGCTCACCACGCAAAGCGGTAAAATTCTCACCCAAGTTGCCGAGGTGGACCGAAGCCGGATGCTGGAAACGCATTTTCGGGACGGAACCATCCGCAGCCAACCCGAAAAAAGAAGCTGAGCATCATGGAGAAACCCACCTACGAACAAGCCCTGGCCGAACTGCAGCAACTGATCGACGAATTGCAGGAACAGAACGTTTCTCTCGATCATTTGCAGGCCAGCATTCGGCGGGCCAGGGAACTGGTGGATTATTGCCGGACAAAACTTCGGCAGGCTGAGTCAGAAAGTTACACCTTGCTTGAGGGGGACTCCGATCAGAAAGCATCGTCCTAAAAAACAGCCATGCGGAACTGGTTAGGGCAAAATGCCCTTCTGATTTTATTTGCCCTGTGCAAGCTCGGTTTACACCTTTTCGCCAATACGCGCTATGGATTCCACCGGGACGAATTCCTGTATCTGGCCCAGGGTAAGCATCCGGCCTGGGGATACATTGAAGTGCCTCCCTTCGTGAGTTGGATGGCCGGCCTGGCCTGGCTGGGCGATGCCGAACTTTGGCTGGTGCGCCTCCTGCCCACGATCGCCGGGGTGATCGCCGTAGTGCTTATCGGATGGACCGTGCGGCGGCTCGGCGGCTCGGCCTGGGCTCAGGCCCTGGCCATGATGGGGCCCCTGATCGCACCTGCCTTCCTGCGCACACACATGCTTTTTCAGCCCGTCGCCTTCAACCAATTGTGGTGGTTGGTCGCTGCCGTACTGGTGGTGGAATTGATCCGCAGCCAAAGGGCCGCCTGCTGGTACGGCCTGGCTGTCGTTGCGGGCCTGGGTATGCTCACCAAATACTCCATTGCCTTCTGGCTGATCGGGCTCGCCGGAGGTTTACTGCTCAGTCCGCAGCGCAAGAAATGGCTCAATACCCCGCATCCCTGGCTGGCCGCTCTCCTGGCCTTGCTCCTTTGGCTGCCCAATCTGTGGTGGCAGGTGCAGCATCGCTGGCCCGTGCTTGCGCACATGGAGGAGCTCCGGCGCACCCAGCTGGCCTACGTCAAACCAGTCGATTTTCTGTCCGGGCAAGTGCTCATGCTTTTCGCGGCCTTTCTCATTGCCTTCCCGGGCCTGCTGTACCTGCTTTTCGGCCGCCGGGCCCGGTCGTACCGCCCGCTGGGTATTGCTTTTCTCCTCATGCTGACAACCATTCTGGCGCTGAGTGGCAAAACGTATTACAGCCTGGGCGGATACCTCATCCTTTTTGCCTTTGGCGGGCTGGTCTTGGATCAATGGTTGCCATCGCCCCGGTGGAAGGGCCTTTTTGCAGCCGCACTGATCGCAATCAGCTCAGTAGTACTGCCCTATGCCTTGCCGGTCTTGCCGCTGGATCGCATGGTGGATTACGGAGACTATATGACGGATCACTTCGGCTTGTCGGGGCCCCTGGTCTGGGAAGACGGGCGGCAATACGCCCTGCCCCAGGATTATGCGGATATGTGCGGCTGGGATGAGATGGCGGAAAGAGTAGGGCGACTTTACCAAAGCCTGCCCGAAGCCGTGCAGGATTCCTGCTCGATCTTTGGAGGCAGCTATGGCCATGCCGGCGCCCTGAATTATTACGGTCCCGAATGGGACCTGCCAGAAGCCCTGAGCTTTAACGGTAGCTTTGTGCTGTGGGCGCCGCAGCGCGTGGATTTCACCTGGCAGATCATTGTGGAGGACCGCAAGTACGATTCCCCCCAGCCGTACTTTCTCCACGAACGCCTGGTGGACAGCGTGCGGCACCCCCTCGCCCGCGATCCGGGGTATATCTATCTGCGCCACCATCCCCGCATACCCGTGGACTCTGCCTGGCACATCCTGTTGGAGCAGGCCCGAAAACGCTATGAAGGCCTTGGAGGAGCAAAGCGATTTTAACGTTTATTTCACACTATACGCCTGCGCGGTACTTAAACCCGGATTACCTTATACCGGTCAAATAAGCTGATTTTTCTTCTAATCAATTCAAAAAACAAGAAAATGAAACCTACCACTTGGTTTTTGCTAGCTGCTTTTTTGTTGTTCGCAGCTCCTTCGGCCTTTTCCCAGCACACCATTAAAGGAAAAGGCCAGGGCGACATGCTGGAAAAAATGAAAAGTGAGCTCGATCTGTCCGACCAGCAGGTAGCCGACTGGAAGGCCCTCAACGAATCTCTTTCCGACAAGCGCCGCGAGCTGATGTCCGATCGCGATATGAACCGGGAGGACCGCATGGCCGCCATGCAGGAACTGAGGGCAGAACGGGAAGCCGGCCTGAGTGAGATCCTCAGCGAGGAGCAATATGCGCAATACGAGCAGATGAAAATGGAGGCCCGGGAAGAACTTTCCTCCCGCATGCAAGCCCGCAAGGACGAGATCGAACAGAAAGTGATCGATGAGCTCCAGCTGAGCGACGATCAGGTCACCCGCTGGCAAAGCCTCAATGAAGACTACAGTGCCCAAAGGCGGGAAATCCTGACCGATGAAAGCCTGAGCCGGGAGGAGAAAACCACAGAGTTGCAAAACCTGCAAGAGCAGAAAAAAGCCGACCTGGGGGAGATCCTCACCGAAGAACAAATGAACCAGTACGAGCAGATGAAATCCGAAAGGAAAGAGAATCGCCCGAAGCGCAAGCGCATGCGCCGCGGCCGCGGGCAATAGGATTTCTTTGAGCCAGTCCGGCTATGGGGCGCGTGCCTAAAAGGCCGCGCCCTATTTTACGCGTGTAGAAGCCGCTTAATCGAACAATGTATTTTCCCGCCCCGGCGGCACCACGCCGATGTGCTTATACGCTTTCTCTGTGGCTTCCCGGCCCCGGGGGGTGCGTTGAATGTAGCCTTCCATGATGAGGAACGGTTCGTGCACTTCTTCGATGGTGCCGGCTTCTTCGCCTACCGCGGTAGCAATGGTGGACAGCCCCACGGGGCCGCCCTTGAATTTGTGGATGATCGTGGACAGGATTTTGTTATCCATCTCGTCCAGGCCGCCCTCGTCCACATTCAGCGCTTCCAGCCCGAACCGGGCGATCTGGGGCGTGATGGTACCGTCGCCCTTGATCTGGGCGAAATCCCGGATGCGGCGCAGAAGGGCATTGGCGATGCGCGGCGTGCCGCGGCTGCGACGGGCAATTTCGCGGCTTCCTTCCGCTGTAAGTGGAACACCCAAAATATCGGCAGATCGCCGGATAATGCCCTCCAGGGTATTCAGATCGTAGTAATCCAGGTGGCAGTTGATGCCGAAGCGGGCCCGCATGGGCGCGGTGAGCAGCCCCATGCGCGTGGTGGCACCGACCAGGGTGAAGGGGTTCAGGGAAAGCTGTATGCTGCGGGCGTTGGGCCCGGAGTCGATCATAATGTCGATGCGGTAATCCTCCATTGCAGAATAGAGGTATTCCTCCACGACATTGTTGAGCCGGTGAATTTCATCGATGAAGAGCACATCGCCTTCTTCCAGGTTGGTGAGCAGGCCGGCCAGGTCACCCGGTTTTTCCAATACGGGTCCGGAACTCATCTTCAGCCCGGCTTCCAGTTCGTGGGCGATGATGTGGGAGAGGGTGGTTTTGCCCAGTCCGGGCGGGCCGTGCAGCAGCACGTGGTCCAGCGCTTCGCCGCGCTGGCGGGCCGCTGCAATGAAGATGTGCAGGTTCTCTACAATCTTGGGCTGCCCGCGGAAGTCGTCCAGCGCTTTGGGGCGCAGGGTCTTCTCTACGTGCAACTCCTCCGGCGGAAGCTCGTGCCCGTCGGCATCCAAATGAGGGTTTCGCATATCGAATTCTTTCCACGGGGCAATTCGGCCAAAATCCGCAACCGCCTGTCTGACCTTTAACCCGGAAAATTCACCGGATTTTCCGCCTTTAGGCTATACAGTTGCAACATTTTGAACATCAAATAATTACGAATGATCCAGTCCCATTTCTACTGTAACTATCCCGCCCGCATTTGGGTACGCAAAATTTCGCAAGGGTCAGAGTAATACGGACGATCTTTCGGATATCAGCCTCGAAGACCCCGACATAAGTGGTTGAACATGCGCCTATTTTCAGCCATTTATCGTCATGATTCACGGGAACCCCTGAATAATCCGGATTAAATGTACGCCTTTTCCGGCGTTCAGGGCGCTATCCGTTTAATGCAGGTGACCTCCACCACCAGGTCTTCGGCCATACAGAGCGTGGCGGCATCCTTCAGCTCCCGGTAGCCGAAAAGGACCCGCATACCGTCTTCCGGCAGGAAGGAGGTATCCAGAATAGTGGCCGGGAGGAGCTTGTCTCCATTTTCCAGTTCGATGAGGTAGGTGCATCCGTCGATGTGGGAGTAGTCCACAAAGGTTCCTACGGTGTTGCACAGGCTTATGTCCTGCTTATTGCGGCCGATTTTGCAGTTGCTGACCAACAGCAGGGCCAATCCGAGAACTAGCATTGCCCAACGCATAGTGGAATGGTTTTGATCTAAAAACGCGCCAACCTTTCAGATGGATGGGTTTGCGGGGCTTTTATTCCGCTGGAGCAAGGCGCAGAAATGCGTACATTTGACCGGATCATCACCTGACCGGGGCCGGCATCGCACCGGCCTTCCCAAACAAAACAGCCAACCCGATATGAGCGGAACTAAAATCACGACCTCAGGGGGAAAACTTCACGTTCCCGACGACCCCATCATTCCATTTATTGAAGGCGACGGCACCGGACCGGACATTTGGGCAGCTGCCGTTCGCGTGCTGGACGCCGCCGTAGAAAAAGCCTACGATGGCCGGCGTAAGATCCATTGGCACGAAGTGTATGCCGGGCAGAAGTCCTTCGACCGGTCGGAGGAATGGCTGCCTCAGGCTACCCTGGACGACATCCGCACGTATTTAGTGGCCATAAAGGGCCCGCTGACCACGCCCGTAGGAGGGGGAATCCGCTCCCTGAACGTGGCCTTGCGCCAAAAGCTGGATCTGTACGCCTGTGTGCGTCCCGTGCAGTATTTCCGGGGCGTGCCCAGCCCGGTGCGCAAGCCGGAAGATATCAACATGGTGATTTTTCGCGAAAACACGGAAGACATCTACGCCGGCATTGAATTTCAGCACGGTACTGCCGAGGTGGAAAAGTTCAAAAAGACTTTTCAGGAGGCCTTTCCGCAACAATTCCAAAAAATCCGCTTCCCGGATACGGCGGGTATCGGTATCAAACCCGTATCCAAAGAGGGCACCGGCCGCCTGGTCCGGGCAGCCATCGAATACGCGCTGGACCAGCAGCGCAGGAACGTGACCCTGGTCCACAAGGGCAATATCATGAAGTTTACCGAAGGGGCCTTCCGCGATTGGGGCTATCAGGTAGCGGCCGAGGAGTACGGGGCCGTGCCACTGGACGGTGGGCCCTGGCACGTAATCCGGACCGGCGGGCACGAACTGGTAATCAAAGATGTGATCGCGGATGCCTTCCTGCAGCAGATCCTGACCCGCCCGGCCGAGTACGACGTGATCGCTACCATGAACCTCAACGGCGATTACATTTCCGACGCCCTGGCAGCTCAGGTCGGCGGCATCGGCATTGCCCCCGGCGCCAATATCAATTACGAAACCGGGATCGCCATCTTCGAGGCCACGCACGGCACCGCACCCAAGTACGCCGGCCAAGACAAGGTCAACCCCAGTTCGGTGATCCTGTCCGGCGAAATGATGCTGCGCTACCTGGGCTGGAATGAGGCTGCCGAACTCATCCTGAAAGGAGTGGAAACGGCCATCGGGCACAAACGGGTGACCTATGATTTTCACCGGCTCATGGAGGGCGCCACGCTGCTGAAGACATCCGGATTCGGCAGCGAGATCATCGCCCACATGTAGTCCTGCGCCCTCGGGATACCACCAGGCAAATAACACCGGTTTTAAGGATAAAATCCCTCTTAAGAATAGGACGTTTTATCCTTAAAACCGCATAACATCTCTAAAGCGGGGCTTTGACGGAACAGCCCGGGGCAAGGCCATAAATAAAAAACCCCTGTTGCGCATTGCGCCCAACAGGGGTTTTTTTCGTGTGACAACCTCAGGCCGAAAAGCTGGTGCCGCAGCCGCAGGTGTCGGTAGCATTTGGGTTGTTGAAGGTGAACCCGCGATTGTTGAGCCCTTCCTCCCAGTCGATCTCTATGCCCAGCAGATAAATGGCGTGTGATTTTTGCATGAGCACCTTGATGCCGGCGATCTCGTACTCCTGATCGTTCTCTTTGAGCAGGTCGAATCCCAGAATATAGGAAAAGCCCGAACAGCCGCCGCCCTTCACGCCTACGCGCAGCCCGTGATCGTCGGGTATGTTCTGCTCCTGCCGTATGCGCTGCAGTTGCTTCACAGCTCCTTCGGTGAGGCTGATGGGTTGTGCGGTACTGACTTCACTCATGGTCACTCCTTAGTTTTTGCAGTAAATATACACCTGTTGAACCGAACGCGACAAAAGCCGAAATAGTTTGCGCAGTATGGCGATCCGGAAAAGGGCCTATTTTTGCAGCGCATCAAACGCGCTCTTATGGCTACCTGGCTTGAAGTGGTACTCGAGATCGTAAAGATCACTGTACCGGCACTTATCGTGTTTTTCACGGTGTACTATCTGTTTCGTCAATACCTGGAAGGCCAGCAGCGGATGAAGGCCATGGAATTACAGCAGGAGCAGCGGGGCGTAACCCTGCCTATGCGATTGCAGGCCTACGAGCGCTTGTCCCTGTACTGCGACCGCATGCTCATGCCCAACCTCTTGCTGCGGGTGAAAAAGCCGGGTATGACGGCCTCCGAGCTGCGCGTAGCACTCCTGCTGGCCATTCAGCAGGAATTTGAGCACAACATCACCCAGCAGGTGTACGTGAGCGACCAGCTTTGGCAGATCATTCGCCTGGCGCGCGACGACAGCATGGACCTCATCAGCCAGGCCGCCGAAGAGGTGGAACCCAGGGCCGATGCCGATGCGCTGGCCCGGGCCATCCTGGCCAAGCTCAATGAACGGGGCAGCCTGGGCCTGGAGAAAGCCCTTCAGGCCATTAAGAAAGAGGCCGCCATTTACCTGGGGTAAATGGCGAATGCGAAGGGCCTGTGCATTTCGCCGTTGCGCTTCTTTTCTATCCCCGGCTCCGCATTTCTGATCACTCTTCGTCCAGTTGTTGCAGCAGGGTTTCTACTGCCCGCCGGAGCTGCAGGTCTTCGCCCCGTCCCTTGCTACCCGGTGGATTCTCCACCAGAATGTCGGGTACGGCGGGGCCGTGCTCCATGTTCTCTCCCGTGGCCTTGACGTACCAGGCCCGGAAGGGCATGCGCACCCGGGAGCCGTCCAGTAGGGAATGGCTGCCCGTGGAGATCACCGCCCCGAAAGTAGGCTGTCCTACCAGGGTGCCGTGGCCCAGGGTTTTATAGGCGTGTGAAAAGATCTCGGCATTCGAATAGCTATTCTGGTTGCACAGGGCGATGGATGGCTTGGTCCAGGCCGAGAGCGGCAGGCGCTCGCCGAAGGGATAGTGGTTGCGAAATTGCGGATGCTCCTGCTTCAGATTGCCGGCAGCTCCCCGGGGAATGGTGTAGGCGTGTTGCCGCACGTTGAGCACGGTCATGAGCATATCCGTCGTCCAGCCGCCGCCGTTGTAGCGGACGTCGATCACGATGCCTTCCTTGCCCTGTCCACTGGCCGTGAGCTCCCGTTCAAAGCGCTCAAAGCTGGGCCAGTTCATGCCCTGAATGTGGATGTAGCCCAGGCGGCCGCCGGAGTATTGCTCGCACAGGTCTTTGCGCTCGTCCACCCAGGCCTCGTAGAGCTCCGATCGCAGGGAGGAAGCCGGCCGGATGACGACCTCGCGCGACTCACCCGCCGCATCGGTTACTTCCAGCAAGGTGCGCTCCTCGGCCTTGCCCTTGAGGAGGGCATAGAGGTTGGTGGAAGGCGATATGGGTTGCCCGTTCACGGCAGTGAGGAGTTCGCCTTCCCGCAGCCGGCTTTCCGTGCGATCAGCCGGGCTTTCAGGCAGCACCCGCTCGATGCGGAAACCATCTTCCTCCGGCACACCCGCTATGCCCAGTAGGCCGGTCTGATGCTTCTGGGTTTCTTCGGGATCGGGGCCGTACATGCCCATGTGGCTGGCGTCCAGCTGCCCCAGCATTTCGTTGAAGAGGTCGCGGAAGTCCTGAGATGTTGACGCGGCCAGGCACCAGGGTTCGTATTTGGCGCGCAAGCTATCCCAGTCTTGCCCGTGAAACTGCGGATCGTAGAACCCATCCCGCAGGGCGCGCCAGGCATCGTCGAAGATCTGCTGCCGCTCGGCCCGGTGGTCTACTTCCATTTCGGCCTCAAAGGGCATGGCTTCGGCTTTTTTCTTTTTGAGGTCGAGAAGGCTCAGCTTGCCACCGCGCTTCCGGAAGAAGAGCTTCTCGTGTTTTTTATCCCAGTGCAGGGCGCTCTGTCCCTTATACCCATCTT
>JAJDFU010000434.1 GCA_020528935.1 Saprospiraceae bacterium
CCGGCGCCGTGCCGAATTGCCTGCTCTTGGGTGCGCTTGCCATATTGCAGCAAAAGGTAGGGAGAAGAATGGAATGCCCGGTGTTCAATGTTCAATTTTCAATGCTCGATGCTCAATGAAAAGTCTTTACCCTTGCGTTTGGAGCTGCATGGCGCATCCGCCCCGCCGATGGCCCGCCAGGGCCTGTACGCCGGGAACGCAGCGGCCGGACGGGGCAGCGCATGCTCGATGTGGAATGCGCAGTGCTGGCGGAGGCCAATTGCGCACGGCGCACTCGAAACAACTGTGCGTCCCCGATACAGCAGGTCAGGGCATTGCATCCGCCGTCGTCCCTTGCCGGCTAGGAGACGACGGCGGGGGGGGATCCCCGCTGCCTGCACAGCGAATGCCCGGGGTAGTGCCCCCGGCTCCAGGCGGAGGACGTATACCGCTATCAAAATGGGCTGGGCGAGCCCTGGCCTTTCCCGCGCGCACGTACCCGACCCGAAGTGACGGAGAGGCCCCGACCCCTACCTTGCCGGTATGAAAAAAAAGACCGCTGACTAAAATCAACCCCGCGCTCTGATAAAGCGCATTGACCGGGGGCAGTGCAGGCAGTACATTCCCGGCACAACCAAGAACCACCCATGAAAAACCACCAAGCAGGCGAAGAGGATGCGCTCTTGTTTGAGTTGCGCATACCCGTACCGGGCTATACTTCCGAAGAACTGGACGTGCGCGTACAGGGCGATCTGCTGGTGATCCGCGGCGAGCGCTCGAAGCCGGTCACCGATGTGCAGTCGTATCACGTATTGGAGGCCTATGCCTTCGACAGCTTTGAGCGCTCCTACCGCCTGGGCGAGCAATTGTGCCGCGAGGGCATCCGGGCCCGGGTGGAGGGCGAGGTGTTGCACGTAGCGGTGTACGACATTCCCCGGGCCGACGAACATTCGGACAAAAAAGTGCGCTTGCAGTAGGGTACTGTCCGGTACTTTTTGTAATTCGTTTGCGCAATGCACGTGCCTATGTACGCCTTTTTAGTGCTGACGGATTTTTCCCCTCCGGCCGCTGCAGCGGCTCGCATGGCCATACAGCTGGCCAAACGCTGGCCGGCAGAAGTTATCTTCGGCCACGTACTCCAGCTGCCGGTGAACTGGGAAAGCCTGCCCGAGGCCCGACGGCGCGAGATGGAAGACCTGGACCGGCAAGTGACCGGTGCCCGCGCCCAACTGGACCGCCTGGTGGCGCAGGCCCGCGATGCCGGTGTACAGGCAGCGCATGCGTTGCGGTTCAATACGGCGCTCACAGAGCTGCTCGATGCGCGCCCAAAGCCCTTCGATCTGCTGGTGATGGGCACCGCAGGCAAGCGCGGCTTCCGGCAGTTGTTTTCCGGCTCCCATGCGCAGCGCATGCTCCGCCAGGCCTTGCCGCCGGTGCTGGTCGTCAAAGAAGGGGCTGAAGTGCCCCGCATACAGCGCATCCTGTTCGCCACTGACCTGGAGGTTGAATCCGCGGGGAGCCTGCGGGCGCTGCTGCACTTCGCCGAGCGCATGGCGGTGCGGGAACTCGGCCTGACGCGCATCAATACGCCCTACAACTTCCGCGCTACCATCGAACTGGAGGAAGCGTTTCGGCGCTACGTGGAGGGTGCGGCTTTCGAAGGGCTGCAATGGCTGCCCTACTGCGCCTACCAGGTGGAAGAAGGCATCGCCGAGCTGGCCAGATCGTGGGAGGCCGACCTGGTGGCCGTCAGCAGCCATGCCCGGGCCGATCTGGCCGATTGGTTTCTGGACAGTATTCCGGTCGGCCTGGCACATACTTTGCCCATGCCGCTGCTGAGTTTTCGCATGAGCTAAAACCAAAGAAAACCCTACTCGAGATGACAAAATCTTTTGATCGCGCCCTGGTCGCCCTCGACCTCTCCAAGATGGACGCCCCCATGCTGAAGTACCTCGCCGGGCTCATCCCCGTATTGGGTATTAAGCGCTTGTATTTCCTGCACATCATGCCTGATTTTTCCGAGCCCAAAAAGCTGGACGTGGAGTTCCACAAGCTCTTCAATCCGGAATACCCGATAGACGAGCGGGTGCGCGACAAGCTCCGGCTGGACATCCAGGAGGCCCTGGGCGACCTGCCCGACCTGGAATGGAGCGTGGAAGTGCGCGAGGGCAAGCCCTACCAGAAGCTCATCCACTGGATCGAGGTCAAGGAGGTGGATCTGCTCATCGTAGGCAAAAAACAGCAGAGCGAAGGCAGCGGCATCACTGCCAAGCGCGTGGCCCGGCACACGGATTGCCACGTGCTGTTTGTGCCCCCCGATGCCGCTCCGCGCTTCGAGCACCTCATCGTGCCCATCGACTTTTCCGAGAATGCCTATCGCGCCCTGCAGGTGGGCCTCGACCTGAAACACCGGCAGGAAGAAGCCGAGCTCGGCGCCCTTTACATCGTGGAGATGCCGCTGGAAGATTACTATGTGCGCGGCGCCCTGCAAACCGGCTACCGGGGCATTCTCATGGAGTCGGCACAAAACGCCTACAACCACTTCATCGAAGCGTACGGGCTGAACGATGCCGAGATTTCCCCTATTTTCGTACAGAACGACTACGGGAACATCTCCTCCCACCTGGCCGAATACCTGGAGGAGCACCCTACGGATCTGGTGATCCAGGGCGCCCAGGGGCATTCGGCCTTCGAGAATTTCCTGTACGGCAGCGTGACGGAAAAGCTGCTCGACAAACTGCGCACCAGACCCATACTCATAATTCGGTAACCCCCAAAAGGAGAAGCGACGCATGAGGATCCAACAGCGACTGCGCCAATACTACGAACGGCTGGACCGCGACTTCCACCAGCACTTCACCGATGTGCTTTACCAGTACGAAGCCGAGACCGTGCACCAGATGCGCGTCAACCTCAAGAAGCAGACCAGCTTCTTCCGCCTGCTGGAAGAGCTGGATGCGGAGTTTTCTGCCGACCTGGCCTTCGAGGCACTCAGCAGTCTGTACAAGAAGGCCGGGCGGGTGCGCGACATCCAGGTGGAGCGGGCTGTGGTGAGCAAGGATGAAAGCCGCCTGCGCCTCGACCACGCCTTCTCTGAATGGCTGGAAGAGCAGGAAGCCCGCCAGCGCGAAAAGCTGGAGCGCTTTGAGGCCAATTACTCCCTGGTGCCGGTGCACGAACTGTCGTGCAAAATCGTGGACAGGGTGCCAGTGCTGCCCACCCGCCGCATTCAGGAGGGCATGCCGCGCTACTTTGCCAAAGCCATCCATCGCCTGCGGGTAGACCTCGAAGAGCTGGACGAACGCCACCTGCACGACCTGCGCAAAGGCATCAAGGAGCTGTACTACAACCTCCTGCTGCTCGATCTGCTGCTGCCGCAAAAGCTGTCCAAAAAGAGCTTCATGCGCCGCCTCAACAAATGGCAGAACCTGCTGGGCAAATGGCACGACAAGGACTTCATCGTCCGCCGCGTGGAGCGCAAAAGCCAGCCCTGCCCCGACATCCTCCTCCAGAAAGTGGAAGCCGACCGCCACATGCTCCACAATCAGATCATGGACTGGGCCGATCAGCTGCCCGATCTGCTGGACGATATCGAGGGCTATCTGGTC
>JAJDFU010000539.1 GCA_020528935.1 Saprospiraceae bacterium
TTCCTGGAGGGAGGCCTCTACCGCACCCAGTGCAATGGCCGGCACGCGCCGGATGCGACCGCCGATGCCCAGCTGCTCGGCCAGTTCGGCCGTTTCTTCGATGCCGCCCTTCATGAGCAGCTCTACCGCAATGGTATTGATGGACTGGCTCAGCGCGCCTTCCATGGAGTATACCCCCCCGTATTCCCCGTCGCTGTTGCGGGGCGACCAGTCCTGGTAGTTGGCCAGGGTGACCGGTTTGTTCTCGATGTACTCACAGGGAAAGGCGCCGTTGCGCAGGGCCTGGGCATAGACGACGGGCTTGAAGGTGGAGCCCACCTGCCTTTTGGCCAGCACGTGATCGTATTGGATGTACTTGTGGTCGATGCCGCCCACCCAGGCGCGTATCAGGCCGGTCTGTGGCTCCACCGAGAGCAGCCCTGCACGCAGCAGGCTGAAGTAGTGGCGAAGGGAATCGAGGCTGCTGAACTGCACCTTTCGCTCCCGCTTTTCGGCCTGCCAGTCGAAGACAAACATCTCGCGGGGCTGCTCCAGGGCCTGCCAGGCCGCTTCGGGGCTCGCCCCCTCGGCCAGCAACCGGCGGTAGGCGGGCAGTTGATCGACGTATTTTTTCAAGACCTTCTCCCGTTCCCAGGGCTTGGTGCGCTTGGCCCAGTCCTTCTCAAAGGCTTGCTGCACCTGGGCCATCTGTTCGTCCATGGCCTGCTCGGCATAGCGCTGAAGGCCGGCATCCAGGGTGGTGTATATTTTCAAGCCGTCGGTGTAGAGGTTGTAGGGCGTGCCGTCGGGCTTTCGGTAATCCTTCAGGAGATGCTCCAGCTTGAGCCGGAGGTGCTCGCGAAAATAGGTGGCCAGGCCTTCGTCGTGCCCTTCGGGCTGGTAGTCCAGCTCCAGCGGCAACTGCTGAAGAGAGTCCAGCAGGCCGGCATGCAGGTAGTCGTATCTGACCATCTGCCCGAGTACGGTATTGCGGCGCTGCCGGGCGCGGTCCGGAAAATGCTGGGGATTGTAGTAGGTATTCGCCTTGAGCATGCCTACCAATACGGCGATCTCTTCCAGTTTCAACTCCTGCGGCGGCTTGTTGAAAAAGCGGTTGGCAGCCACTTTGATGCCGTACATATTGCCGCCGAAGGGGACCGTGTTGAGGTACAGGCGCAGGATTTCCTCCTTACTGTAGGTTTTTTCCAGGCGGCGGGCGGTGAGCATTTCCCGCAGCTTGTTGATGGGGATAGAGAAAAACAGGTACGACCGCCGCGGATAGAGGTTTTTAGCCAGTTGCTGGCTGATGGTACTGCCGCCGCCGGCAGACCGGTCCATCAGCAGCACCGTCTTGAAGAACACCCGGCCCATGGCACGCAGGTCGATGCCGCGGTGCTCGTAAAACCGGGCGTCCTCCGTGGCTACCAGGGCGTGGACGATCTCGGGGGTAATTTCCTCGAAGTCGGCATTGATGCGGTTTTCCACGTAGTATTTACCCAGCAGGATACCGTTGGCGTCGTATACCTCCGAGGCGGTGTAGTTGCGGATATTCGCCAGCTCGGCGTAAGTGGGCAGGGGGCCGGTGAGGCCCGTGTACACCAGCAGGCCCAGTATGCCGAGCAGTAAAAAGCCGCTGCTCAGCAGGCTTCCCAGTACGATGCCCACCTGAGCCAGGGGATGGAAGCGGCCCAGACTGCGGCGGTACAGGCCGGCTGCCCACTGACGGAAACGGCGCCAAACGGAAGCCGGATGCTCCCGCAGCAATGCCCATTGGGTTGACCTCATTTTGGAAAGCGTGTTCTAGCCTGCATAAACGGTTTGAATGGCCAAAAAGTATGCAAGCTCATGTTTCCCGCAAATTTAAAACATTTTGTTCTTTTTAAAGGCCTTGCGCGGGGCAAGATCTCGCTGGGCTTTCTGCATCCACTTTGAGTAGCCCGAAGCTACTGACCAAAAGCCAACAGCCTGATTTTTCGCTCCCCCGCTACGACTGCACTCCGGGGCCTGGTGCATTTCCTCGGTTTTTCCCAGGGAAAAACGGCCGATCCCGGCGGGCGAAGGGCGCAGTTTTAGCGTTTGACCTTTGAGGAGATCGCATCAAGGCGATTGCCCCATTGCGGGAAAGGCCTGAGCCCGATAGCCTGGGCCGGAAAGTTCACCGAATTTTCCGGCTTAAAGCCGCTGTGGACTTGTGCTTGTGGATGCTCTTCCTTAGTTTGATACCGTTTAAACGAATTCAAAGGCGGATATGGAATCCACGATACCCCATGCCGGGCTGGAGGGAGGATATCTGAAACAAAACTGAGCCTATGCCCATACGACCGTTCCTTTTATTCCTGCTCGCTTTCGGACTGGCCTTCTGCGGCGATCCGGCCGAGCGCGCCGAAGAAACCACCCAGGCCGCTCCCGAACCCACTGTGGAGCCGGGCCCCATTCCCTTGGTATCCTCCATAGGGCGGGC
The DNA here is from genome assembly GCA_020528935.1 of Saprospiraceae bacterium. Lineage (GTDB taxonomy): Bacteria > Bacteroidota > Bacteroidia > Chitinophagales > Saprospiraceae > JAJDFU01. The sequence goes on from JAJDFU010000539.1 coordinate 2,441, forward strand.
TCACCGGGTGAAGGATTTTCACCGAAAAGCCGCCATTGCCTTCGACCTGGAACTCCACTTCGGAGGCCAAAAGCGGCTGGATGCCCGCATTACCTCCCGAACCAACAGCACGGCCATGCGTCTGGATCGCGAGGAGGTCAACATCACGGTGGTGTACGACGGGGAGGGGGTTTATAAATACCCGGCCGGCGGCGTGGAGTATCCCGGGGCCCGCTTCGATCTGTTCACCTGGCAGTATTTTGCCCTGGCGCCCTTCAAGTTCGAGGATCCCGGCACCCAGTGGGAGGCCATGGGCGGCGCTACGCTGGGCGGGGAAAGCTACCGCACGGCCAGGCTCACCTTCCACTCCGGCACGGGCGATGCCCCGGGCGACTGGTACATCGCCTATCAGGATAAGGAAAGCGAGCAATTACACGCCCTGGCGTACATCGTCACCTACGGGGGCACCTCGGTGAGCGACGCGGAGCGGGAGCCCCATGCCATTGTGTACGAGCAGTACGGGCAGATCGAAGGCATACCCATCGCTACGGAATGGACCTTTTGGCTATGGAGCGCAGAAGAGGGGCTGGGCGAGCAGTTGGGGCGCGCCAGCCTGCGCAATATTTCTTTTGTGGAACCGCCACCCGGCTTTTTTGAGCCCGAGCAGGGCGCGGTACCCGTGGCCCTGCCCGGCGACCGAAAAAAACCTGACCGAAGTGGATCCGGTCAGGCTCAATAGGGGTTTTAGGAAAACTCCAGAATCTATCTACAAAACCTCTTTGGGGTGAGAGAAAGAAGGGACCGGCCGGATCGCGATCCGGCCGGTCTTCCCCGGTTTTTTGGGGCAATACGTCCATGAGATACACACCTTCACAAAAATCACTGCTTTACGTCAGCACTTAGGAGTGTCGGAGACGGCGGTTTGGTAAACACACCCCTCCGTTTTTTTGTGCCCTTCCGGATGCCGCCGGCAGGGAGGGCCTGACGAGCGCGCCTCCGGTGCGGGCCGACGGCGGTGGCCGTTCAGGCCGGTGTGCGTGCCGGGGCCGCCTCGCCCCGGGCTGGTCCCCACGCAAAGCCGCGATAGTCCCGGTGGCTGATGAGCCCGGCCACGGTCCGGACGCTTCCCATGACCCTGGGACGCCCGCAGCGCATTTCCACCACCTT
>JAJDFU010000616.1 GCA_020528935.1 Saprospiraceae bacterium
CCTGTGCACATCGGCTTCGACTTCGTAGAGGACGAACGCCTGGGTATACGCGTATTCGGCGGCCCCAACGGTACGTTCTTTTTCTCGGCCGACGATCCCGAGGAAGTGGTCAATGAATTTGATTACAAAAATGTGGTTTGGGGGCTGAGCGCAGGTGCCGGCGTGGATGTCGGCATTCTGACCATCGATCTGGAATATGAATTCGGCCTCAGCGACATGCTCGATTCCGATATCCAGACGGCCAAGAACAACGCTCTCTTCATCCGGGCGGGCCTGTTGTTCTGAACCCCAGCCGAAGCGCGACCGACAAATCTTTATTAACCTGATTCCTTACATCTATGATCCGCCTTATTCTTCTGTTTCTCGTACTGGCCATTATTTTCGGCATTTTCGGTTTCACCGGTATCGCTGTGGGCTTTGCCGCCATTGCCAAAGTGCTGTTCTACGTCTTTCTGGCGCTGTTGGTCATATCCGTGCTGGGTAGTGTGCTGCGCAGGGTGTGAAAAAAATTGATACTTTGCCCGAAGTGCGCAGACTCCAAACCCACTTCCATGCAATACTTCTTTCGCCTTTTGGCTATTCTCTTTCTCGGCTCATTCCGGCTGGCTCCACTCCGCGCCCAGCCCGAAAGTGAGAGTCCGTACAGCGATCAGGCTTTCGACCCTCCGGAAGATCCGGCCTGGTATGACACCCCGTTCTTTTACGTCGGGTTGATCCTCTTCCTTGCCGTCCTGCTGCTCCTGCTCTATCGCCAGGGCCGGAACATCAGGCGGCGACGTTTGGATCGTTGATGGAAGGATCGGAAACGCTCAATCCGTTCAGCAGGGTGCGCACCGAACAATACGGCAGCCGCCCCTGCAGGAACCCTTCCAGCCGGTACTGAACGCCCCGCTCCAAAAGGAAATACAGTGGCTGATCCACCTCGGGCAGGACCCGAAGGGCGTCCAGTACCCACTGATCCCAGATCTCGGCCCAGCTTAGCGGATCCTGCGGCAAGACCCAGCCCCGGCATCCCGCCTTACTGCAATGTAGCCGCATGGGCCGGTCCAGATTGAACAACCCGTACTCATCGGTGAGCTCTTCGCCGGATGCAATATCCCGCAGAGCAATCTCGAAGCCGTAGCCCGTACTGATGGTATTGCATCGGCAGCAGTTGTTCACGTACTTGGCGTGGTCCCAGCTCACGATGCGTTTTCCGCGCTCATCGATGTAGCTGTATTTTTCTACCACAGCCTGCATATCGGGATGCATCCGGCGGATCTGTTGTTCGGATAATTCGATATCCAGAGGATCTTTGACGAAGACGATGGTCCCCTTTGGAAGGTGCTGCGTGGCAAAAACGCCATAGCCTACAGCTTCGCTGATGAACCGAAGTTCGGTAGCGGGATGGATCATGCGCTCAATGAGATTTGGAGTTACAAAAAGCAATACATCAAACACATGGGCTTAGCCCGGATTATGCATGGACGAACAACATGTTACAATTCGCCAGCCCTTTGGCCGGAAAATGCGGTGAATTTTCCGGCTTAGATCCTCGAAAGCTAAGCCAAAATTCCGGTATGCAATCGTTAAAAATTTACAGCTTATACGGTTCCAGGTAAAGGCCAGCTTCCGCCGGCGTTCCGTAGGAACTTTCTCTTCGTGTACGCGTGCGAGTGCGAGCGAGAAGGAAGAACGCCCTGAGGATCATCAATCCCGGAAAATGAGCAAGGGCACGTGGAGTTCACCTACCATTTCGCGCGACACACTTCCTTCGGTAAGCCATTTCCAGAATCCTTTCCGGTGAGACATCATGCCCAGCAGGGCGATCTTTTCATCGGCCACATACGCTTCCAATTCCGACCGAACTTCTCCCTCCAACAGATGAAAATCTATGCGTTTGACATCGTGGAAGAGAGACGTGAGGGTGTCCAGGTCCCGTTGGGCATCTGCTTTGGTCGCCGGTCGCTCCACGACGTGTACAACGTGAATATGGCTCTGAAACTGATCGGCAATCTCCTTAATGACTTTCAGCGCCCTGAAATCGCGAAACTCGAAATTGGTGGCAAAGGCGAGATTTTGAAAGCCCTCGTAGCGGGCAGTGGCCGGTATGGCCATGATCATGCGGTCTTCCGAGCGGCGAATGATCTCCCGGGCCGTAGAACCCACCTGCCGTTCCATGGCCTTATTGCTGCCTTGCATGCCCAGCACAATGAGATCGGCATCGTGTTTTCTGGCGGCCTCCAATACGGCATCGGCGGGATATCCGTACTCGGCCACCAGTTCGATGTTCATGGATTCGCTTTCCGGAACGTACTTTTGCACAAATTCCTCCAGCCGCTGAATCACCTTGCGGGCCTTCTCCTGCTTGTCCTCCCCCGTGATGCGCACATCCGGCTTGCCAAAGCCGTGCATGACCAGCAGGGTCGCATCAAAGATCTTGGCGAACTCTACGGCGTAACGCAGCACATGCCGGGCGTGATCAGAGAATTCCGTACTGTACAGGATCTTTTTCACAGACTTGGGTTTTATGGTCAAAGCTACTCGAACTTCAGCTGCTCCGCGGGCGTATTATAGCCATTTTTTTTCACTCCGTTTTCACTTTATTCGGCCCGCCCCACAGCAGCGAAATGCCAATGCCACCGCCCAAAAGAAGCACGATGACGGTCAGGGAAAGCCACTCCGGCGGATGTACCACCTCGTGTAAAAGCATCTTGGCGGCCACGTAAAAAAGGATGGCCACCAGGCTGTATTTTATGTAGGTGAAACGCCCTATGACCGCCGCCAATAAAAAGTACATGGACCGAAGCCCCAGAATGGCGAATATGTTGGATGAAAATACCAGAAAGGGATCCTTTGTAATGGCGAAAATCGCCGGAATGGAGTCGAAAGCGAACATGATATCTGTGACCTCCACCACAAGCAGAGCCACGAACAGGGGGGTGGCAGCCAGGACGTGTCGCCTGCGCACAAAGAACTTGTCGCCTTCAAACTCCTTGGTAACGGGAAACAGCTTGCGCAACCAGCGGATGACGGGATTGCGTTCCGGTCGGATTTCCTGATCCGGACGAAGCATGCGCACCGCGGCATACAACAAGATGACACCGAAAACGTAAGTCATCCAGGAAAACCGGTTGAGCAATACTATGCCGAGCCCGATCATGATCCCCCGAAAAACGATAGCTCCCAAGATGCCCCAAAACAAGACCCGGTGCTGATTTTGATCGGGCACCTGGAAGTAGCGAAAGACCAGAGCAATGACAAAAATATTGTCCATACTCAGCGAGAGCTCCACCAGGTAGCCGCTGAGATAATCCATCACCGCCCTTTTACCGCTGAGCTCCGAAGCCACCCAGCCCTGCCGGTAGGCGAAAAAAACCACCACGCTGAACAAAAGAGACACACTTACCCAAAGCGTAGTCCAGCCCAGAGCCTCAGAAGCTGAAATCACATGGGCTTCCCGGTTGAAGACGCCCAGGTCCAGCGCCAGCAGGAATATGATGAAAACCAGAAAGCCAATCCAGATCAGCATGGCATGCGCCTTCGTTTGAGCAGGCGGCAAAATACCGCAAATCAAAAGAATTACAAATGCAAGACTCCACGGAACTCCTGTGAAAAAAAGACCTGCATCCTCGGGCTTATAGCTTTCCTGAGCATCCGTTGTGTAAATTCACGTCGCCGCGCATCATTTTAATACATTCAAACCAACTTCTGATGAAAAAGAAACGGATGCCATTTCTTCACTTTGGGCTGTTGGGCCTGGCCGCCCTTGTGCTCTCAGCCTGTCCCAAAAAAATTGACATGGAACAAATCACGGCAAAAGCCTGGGTGCTGGAAACCCTGAACGGAGAACCCGCCGGCCTGGGCATGAACAAGCAACCCCGCTACTTTCAGCTCGCCGAAGGCAATAGGATCAACGGCTTTGGCGGCTGTAATAACTTCATGGGCTCCTACGAGCTGAACGGCAACACCATCCAGGTAGGCAACCTGGCCGGCACCATGATGGCCTGCCCGCCCGAATTCTCGGATGAGCCTTTTCACCAGGCGCTGCAGAATGCCGAGCAGATCGAACTACAAGACGGCAAACTCCTACTGAAAAAGGGGAAAGAAGTACTGGCCACCCTGGTGGGCACCGAGCCGCACCTCATCACCCTGAGCGCCGAGCTGGAAAATACCCGTTGGGTGATGCGCATGGTGAATAATCACACCTTCCAAATTCCCGAGCGCGGAAAAGAGTTGTTCATTCAGTTTTCTACGGAAAACAGCAATCGCGTGAGCGGCTACTCGGGCTGCAACCGGTTCATGGGCACTTACGAGACAGACGGCAACACAATGACCTTCGGCCCCCTCGCCGGCACGCGCATGGCCTGCCCGGGCAAGGAGAGCCAACAACTGGAACAGGAAGTGCTGCAGGCCCTGCAGAAGGTAGACAGCTATATGATCCTGGGCGAACGCCTGATCCTCTCGGGTGACGGAAAAAGGAAAGCCGTTTACGAAGCGGTCTATGACTAACTGCCGACCGTCTGCTTGCGGCAGCAGACCCCATGCAGACCCATTTTTTTGAGCCGGCCTGTGCAATAGGTTCGTTTGGTCGAACAGCGCGGATGCATGCTCACAAACCTCCGTGCGAACCCCGCACGGAGGTTTCTACTTTTGGGAAAAAGAAGGAAGACGGGCGAGCGCTTAATGCGCTTCGGACATAGAATATTTTTTCGGCCATTTGGTACTGATCCGTTTTCGAGGATAACATGTCATATTCTTTAGTGGCGTGTTATCCTCGAAACCGCATCAAAGCGGTATTGGAATATCTTACCGGTCCAAAAAGCACCTCCATGAAAAAGACTCTCCTCTTCCTCCTCTGCCTGCATTTGATGGTCCCGCTGAAAGCCTGGTGGGATCCCGGACATATGCTGGTCGCCCTGATCGCATACACGCAACTCAATGAGAAAGCCAGGGCCGAAGTGGATCGCCTTACCCGGGTGCTGCAGCGCGACTACCCGCAGGTCAATCACTTCATCGTCACCGGCTGCTGGCCCGACGATCTCAAAGAGACGGGCGTGCGCTCCTACGACACCTGGCACTACACCAACATTCCCTACAATCCCGAAGGCCTGGACGTGCCACCCAATCCCGAAGTAAATGTAGTGTGGGCCATCGAGCAGGCCCGCCGGGTGCTTCGATCGGAAAAAGCTGCCGATGTGGACCGGGCCCGCCACCTGGCCTTCCTGGTGCATTTCGTAGGCGACATCCACCAACCGCTACACAGCACGACCATGTACAGTTCGGAACAGCCGGAAGGAAACCGGGGCGGCAACGACTTCAGGCTGCGCGGAAAGTGGCGCAACCTCCACATGCTCTGGGACGACGGCTGCGGTTGGACCAGCGACTACAACAATATACGCCCGTACGGAAAACCCAAAGCACCGCTGTCTGCTGCAGCGATCGGGCGCCTACAGGCGCTGGCCCGGAGCCTGATGGCGGAATATCCACCGGAGGCCCTGCCCGGCCTGGAAGAGCAGAAGCCCGAGGCATGGGCCCTGGAAAGCCATCACCTGGCCGTAAAACACGCATACCGAGGACTGCAGGAAAGCAGGGATGGGCGAGCGCGTAGCCTCCAACCCGGCGACAAGCCTGCCGACCTGTACCTGGAACGCGGTCAGGAGATCGTCCGGGCTCAGTTGTGCCGGGCGGGATACCGGCTTGGATCGCTGCTCAATGACACTTTGGGCCAATGAACAAAGCAAATGTCCCCCACTGGCTTCCGTTCGTCGAAAAGTATTTGACGAAGGCCTGCGTACGCATTATTTTTATCGCGCATTCAGGCCGGTGTTTTACGCTTGGTAATCAAGCCTAAAATTCGCATACCACTCCAGGAAAAAAATCCGGGATCGGTGGGCCTGACGATCTTCACCAAAAATTTCCACATCAAAACCGCATTTTCATGAAATCCATATGTGTCCTATTTGCCCTGGTACTGGGCATCAGCTTCTCTACCCAGGCCCAAACGGCCGAAGAGATCATCGAGTCCTATCTGGAGACCATCGGCGGCTCGGACAAGCTCGAAAGCGTAAAAACCATAATGACCGAAGGCAAAGCCCAGGCTCAGGGTATGGAGATCCCCATAACTATGTATCAGAAAGCGCCCGGCAAGCAGCGCATGGACATGGTTTTCCAGGGGCAGCAGATCACCCAGATGGCCTTTGACGGCGAGCAAGGCTGGAGCGTCAACTTCATGACCATGGAACCCGAAAAATGGGATGCCGAACAAAGCCAGGTCATGGCCGCGGAAATGGACTTTCCCGATCCCTTCCTGAACTACAAAGAGAAGGGATACAGCTTGAGCCTGGAAGGCGAAGAAGAAGTAGAGGGCACCGGCTGTTTCAAGGTCAAGCTGACCAAGAAGCCGATAACCATCGACGGCAAGGAAGAGGAAAACTTCCAGTTCCACTATTTCGACAAGGAAACCAATGTTCCCATAATGATCGAAAGCTTTGCCAAGAGCGGTCCTCAGAAAGGGCAGTCCGTCAAGACCTACATGAGTGATTATCAGGAAGTGGACGGCATCTACTTTCCCTTCAGCATCACCCAGAAGATGGGAGACCAAGCTGTATGGGACATGTCGGTGGTTTCCATGGAGCTCAACACCGAAATAGACGATGCGCTTTTTGCATTCCCCGAAAAAGAGGCCACGGAAGAAGGCAAATAAACAACGGCATCCACCAGACGGGATTTCGGGAAGCGAACCGGAATCCCGTTTTTTTTTAACCAAAACCTCTGACATGAAAAACATAACCGCTCTACTGTTGTCCCTTCTCCTGCCCTTTTCATTGCTTCAGGCGCAGGACCTCAGCGGAGAAGCACTACTCGGCGGCTTGCGCGCCAGACAAATCGGCCCGGCCCTGATGAGCGGGCGCGTAACCGATCTGGCCGGCCATCCCACGGACCCCAAGATCCTTTATGTGGGCAGTGCCGGCGGCGGCGTTTGGCGCTCCAATGACGGAGGGGTGACCTTTTCCTCTATCTTTGACGATCATCCGCAATCCATCGGGTGCGTAGCCGTAGACCCCCAAAAGCCCGACCAGGTCATCTGGGTTGGCACAGGCGAGACCTGGACCCGCAACAGCGTCTCCGTAGGCAATGGCATATACAAGACTACCGACGGCGGAAGAAACTGGAAACACCTCGGCCTGGAGGCTTCGGAGCGCATCAGCAGCATTGCCATACACCCCGACAACCCGGATATAGTGTTCGTAGGTGTGTTGGGGGCACTCTGGGGCGACAGCTCCGAACGCGGCGTGTATAAGACCACGGACGGCGGCCAGACCTGGGAAAAGATCTTCTACCTCAACGAGACCACCGGTTGCTCCGACCTGGCCATGCATCCCGAGAATCCGGATATCCTCTATGCGGCCTTCTGGGAGTTTCGCCGCACGGCCTGGTCCTTTAACTCCGGAGGCCAGAGCAGCGCCCTCTACAAATCCACGGACGGTGGCAAAAACTGGAATAAGATCCACAACGGCTTTCCGGAGGGCAAGCTGGGACGCATTGCCGTAGCCATTGCCCCCTCTGAACCCGACCGCCTCTACGCAGTGATCGAATCCGAAAAAGACGAGGACAAAGGTCTGTACCGCTCCGAAGACGGCGGCCAGAGCTGGACGCAAACCAACAGCGACTTCGAACTGGCTGTGCGCCCCTTTTACTTCTCCCGCCTGGTGGTGAGCCCGCACGATCCGGACATGGTCTGTAAGGCCGGCCTCAGCGGTTCCATCAGCGAAGACGGCGGCAAAACCTTCCGCGCCATCGGCAGCGGCGTGCATGCCGACGTGCACGATTTTTACTTCAATCCCCTGTACGACGATCAGCTTTTTCTGGGTTGCGACGGCGGCGTGTACCGCTCCTGGGATGGCGGCAACGTATGGGAAATGGTGAAGGGCCTGCCCCTGTCGCAGTACTACCACGTGACCGTCGACAACGAAAAGCCCTTCAACGTGTACGGCGGGCTGCAGGATAACGGCTCCTGGGTGGGCCCTTCCGCCAAACGCGGCGGTGCTGTGCTGGACCGGGACTGGGTGAGCGTCGGCTACGGCGACGGCTTCCGCGTATATCCCCACCCGGAAGATCCCAATATTTTGTACTCCGAAATGCAGGGAGCCGAAAAGATCTGGCGCGTAAACCGGGCGAAAAACCAGGCAAAGATCATTAAGCCCTACCCGGAAAAAGGCCAGCCCAAGCTGCGCTTCAACTGGAATCCGCCCATTTCCACCAGCTACCACCAGCCCGACCGGCTTTACGCAGGCAGCCAGTTCCTGCACAAGTCGAATGACCGGGGCGAAAGCTGGACGGTTATCTCGCCGGACCTTACCACCAATGACTCGGCCAAACAGAACCAGGAGGAGAGCGGCGGCCTGAGCAAGGACAATTCCGGAGCCGAAAACCACTGTACCATCTTCGCCATAGGCGAATCGCCGATAGACGAAAACATCATCTGGGTGGGCACGGACGACGGCAATGTGCAGGTCACCTTCAGCGGTGGCAAAAACTGGAAAAACGCAACGGCCAATTTCAAGTCCCTGGTGCCCGAAAACACCTGGGTATATCACATCGAACCCAGCAGCTTCGACCCCAACACGGCCTATGTCGTATTTGACGGACACACGAAAAACGATATGACCCCCTACGTCCTCAAAACGACGGACGGTGGAGATACTTGGACCTCCATCACCACGGATGAGATCGAAGGGTTTGCCCGAAGCATACAGGAGGATTTCGTCAATCCGGACCTGCTGTACCTGGGCACCGAATTGGGCCTCTATATCACCATCGACGGCGGGCAGAGCTGGAACAAATTCACCAACAATATGCCGGCTGCCGCCGTGCATCACGTGACCCTGCATCCGCGCGACCACGCCCTGGTGATGGGCACCCACGGCCGCGGTATCATCATCATCGATGACATTACGCCCCTGCGCGCCCTCACACCGGAAATCGCCGCCAAAAAGGTCCATTTTTTCGAACGTCCACCCAGCGTCATCCGGGAGCCTACTGCCTTCGGCGGCTATGCCCAGATGGGCGACTTCACCGGCGAAAACCCGAGCAGCGCCGCCCAGATCGTCTACTATCTGAAAAGTCGCCACACCTTTGGAAAGATGACCATGGAGGTGTTCGACGAAAAAGGCGAGAAAGTAGCCGACCTGACGCCGGGCAAGGCCAAAGGTATCAATGTAGTAGAGTGGAACTACCGCTACAAGATGCCCAGGGTAGCCAAAGGCAAGACCTTCACCTTTGGCAGCTTCACCACCCCCACTGTGCTCCCCGGCACCTATACGGTGCGCCTTACCAAAGGCAAGGAGGTGCATGATCACGAGATCGAGTTGATCCCCGATCCCGAGTCCCTCTACACGGATGAGGAGCGCCTGGCCCAGCACGAGGCAGCCATGACCCTTTACCACATGAACGAGGACCTGGCCTATCTGGTGGACCAAATCGACGCCGTTCAGGCCGGTATTGGGCCCGCCCTGGAAAAAGCCTCAACGAAAAAACTGACCAGCGCACTGCACGAGCTGGACGCCTCGCTCAGCAGCCTAAAGGAGGAGCTCGTCGTATTGACAGGCGACAATTATGTGGGCTCGGCCGAGCCCCAACTGCGGGAAAAGATCGCCAGCCTCTACGGCGAAGTGGCCGGATTTCCCGGCCCGCCTTCCAAGGCGCAGCAAGCCAATATGAAGCTCCGGCAATCCGAATTGAAATCCGCTCAGGGCAAACTGAAAAAGCTCATGGATCAGCTCCCGGCCATAAATAAAATGTTGTCCAAACAAGGCCTGGAAGCCCTCTCCTACCGAAGCAAGGAAGATTTTATGCAGGCAGATATCTGAAAAAGGTAGAGCTAGCCAAAGAAAAAAGCGCGCCGGGCAGGACTCGGTGCGCTTTTTCTTTACAAGCTTCTATATTTTTTTAGTTATGCAATTTTAAATAACGTGAGGTTGGAGGTCGAGTTGTTCGTTAAATGGCTGAATGTGAGAAC
>JAJDFU010000280.1 GCA_020528935.1 Saprospiraceae bacterium
TCCCCTCTGTGACAAACTGAGTGCTTGTCAGGGATTTCAACCACCCCGCATTCCCCTTCCAAAAACGATTTCCCTGGGTCAGGGTTAGGTGATGGATGGCCTTCGGAAAAACCGGGGGGGACTACCCAGAGTGATAAAGCAATTGGAAAGCACCCACGGCGCCGGCGTGATCCTGGCCGAGACCTACGGGCAGTTGATATCTACGGTGGAGGCCTTCCAGCGTTTGCGGGTCCGCATACTGCTGCAGGAGTTCGTGCGGGAAGCGGCCGGCGAAGATATCCGGGCCATCGTAGTGGGGGGAAAGGTGGTGGCTTCCATGCGGCGGGTGGCACAGCCCGGGGAATTCCGCTCGAACCTGCACCGGGGAGCCAGCGCTCAGCCGGAGGCTCTGAGCAAGGCCGAAGAGGCATTGGTCGTTCGCGCAGTAGCTGTAATGGGGCTGGATGTAGCCGGGGTAGACCTGCTGCGCTCCAGCCGCGGGCCTTTGGTTCTGGAGGTAAATGCCTCCCCCGGCCTGGAAGGTATAGAAAATACCACCGGCGTAGATGTGGCCGGCCATATTATCCGCCTGGCGGAGCGAAAAGTGCGCGCCGGCAGCGCTTCATCGGCGATGGATGAATAACTGACCTTTCACAAGGCAGAAGCCCGCTGGAAGCCGATGCGAAATGCTGCTGCTGTAAGCCAAGAGCCAAAATCAACAGCCCGGTGTTGCGCTCCTCTTGCAGGATGAAGCCATAGCCTGGTGCGCAACATCAGTGACTAAGAAGAGACCCGATGGACATACACCACACGCACATAGCCCCCGGCCAGCACGAGCTGGTGAAGATCCCCGCCGGCCGCCTGCCCACCGGCAATGCCGTACAGGTACAGGTGGAGGTGTTCCGCTCGGAAAAGCCCGGCCCCACCGTGCTGGTACTGGCCGGCGTCCACGGCGATGAGGTCAACGGGGTTGAGATTCTCCGCCAGGCCCGCAGCCAAGGGCTTTTCGAGCGGCTGCAAAGCGGATCGGTCATCGCGGTGCCCATCCTCAATGTTTACGGCTTCATCAATTTCACGCGCGAAGTGCCCGACGGCAAGGACATCAACCGCAGTTTTCCGGGCAATTCCCGCGGCTCGCTGGCCTCCCGGCTGGCGCGCATTATTTCCAAGAAGATCCTTCCCGTGGTGGATGTAGGGGTCGATCTGCACCCCGGCGCCGGCATGACCTACAACTATCCCCAGATCCGGTACTCCAGGGGCCATGCCCCCAGTCTGGCGTATGCCGAGCAATTCGGAGCTCCTTTTCTGCTGGCCAAACCGGCGATACGGAAATCGCTGCGCCGGATCGCACTGGACGCCGGTACGCCCATCCTGGTGTTTGAAGGGGGCGAGAACCTGCGCTACGACGCCACATCTATTGCCAAGGGCCTGGCCGGCCTTCAGCGTTTCCTGGCGGCTCAGGGCATGCTTTCGGAAGCCCCCGAGCCGGAGCCCGTTCGCCACCTGGCCAAAAGCAGCTGGATGCGCGCGCCCCGGGCGGGCATGTTCCAGTGGTACAAACCCAGCGGCCACCAAGTGCAGGCCGACGAGCCGCTGGGTATTATCCACGATCCGCTCGGCAACCACCAGGTGGTCCTCTACGCGCCGCGCAGCGGCTACATCGTGGGGCACAACAACGCCACGGTCATCAGCCAGGGCGATGCATTGTTCCACATTGGCTATGAGTGAGCGCCCGCCCGGACGGCTTTTTTGCCCGGGGGATGGGCCGGAAGAGTGTTACCGGCGGTGGTCCTTTACCAAAATACGGGGTGAAAGCGCCATTGCCCGCGGGTGTTGTACTCCAATGCCGGAGCGGGAACTTTGATCCAGTTGAGGGCGCCCAGTAGAAAACGCAGAAAGCCGCTTCGGGTGGGGATGCGGCTGAGATCTACATCCAGGGACAGGTAGAATTGCCGGTAGCGGGGATGGCTCGCCTGGAGGCTGTACTGCGCTCCGCCGGGAGAAACCCAATGGTTGCTGCGCGCGCCGTAGAGGTTGCCGGCGCCCAGGCCAACGGCCAGGTTGAGCCAGGGCAAGAGGGGCCGTTTGCTGCGCCGGAAGGAGGCCGGGTTGGCCGAAAACCAGATGGTCGTGCCATTGTAGTCCTTGAGCAGGCGCTCGGGGAGCGAGCGGCCGTAGAGTTCGCGGGCCCGCTGCGCCGCACTGCTGCTGGCCGTACTGTTCCTGGCGAAGATGGGGCGGGAGTCGTAGGTCGGAAAGTGGTTCGATACCTTCACGCGTATGCGCTGCTCGTGCCACAGCCATTCCTGCCCGGCAAACAGTGCCGTGCCGGCAAGGTTGAACGCCATGTCCGGCCAGGAGTAGCCCCAACCGGCCGAGAAGCCGTCCATGAGCTCGACGGTGGTCTGCAGCAACATGCTGACTCCGGCTGCCGTAGCCAAGGCAGGCCCGCGCTCCATCCCCGTCCACCGGGCTGCACCGTAGGTGAGGTAGCTGTAGGTGTAGTTGGCAAACAGGTGGCCCCACTTGTCCATGTGCGCCCAGTGGCCCCAGTCGTTGAAGGTGTGAAAGCGACTGCGTTCGTGCTCGCGGTACCAGGCGTAGTGCAGGGTGGTGGTGGCGGCCCCGTAGCACAGCAGGCCGGCGCCGCCGGCCATGAACAGCCGCTTTCTGTCCAGGCTGTCCGCCGGCTGCCAGAAGCCGCTACCTGCCGGCCCCTCCTGAGCCTGGGCAGCAAAAAGCCAGAGCAGGACTTGGGCAATCGTGTGCAAGAGCCTATTTTGAGTGGGGAAAGGCATACTGAAAAATACATGCGCTCAGCTTATGCCGCAAGTTAGGGCCTATGCCACTCGACAAACATCTTCGCTGGCTGGAAGACGAACTCGACGAATGGGCCGCCAGGGGCTACATTGACGAACAGCAGGCCAGAGTGATCCGCGACCACTATGAGCAGGGGTATCCCGCTGTTGGGCAGGCCGGCTATTTCGGCAACCTGGCGGTCGTGTTGCTGGCCACACTGCTCATCGGAGGAGGCATCGTTTTGTTGGTCGCCTACAACTGGGACTCCCTGAGCCGGAGCTGGCGCACCTTCTTCAGCTTTGCGCCGCTGGTGGTGGCACAGCTGCTCTACGCCTATGTCTTTTTTCAGCAGCGCGGGCAAGCGGTGTGGGAGGAGTCCGTTTCCGGCTTCTTGCAACTCATGCTGGCCGTTTGCCTGTCCCTGGTGAGCCAGACTTACCACATTCTCGGCAGCCTGGAGGACTTTATGTTCCTCTGGCTTGCCCTCAGTATTCCCCTTCTGTTTTTGTTTCCTTCGGCCGTTTCCGGTATCCTGTACTGGATCGCCCTATCCGTCTGGGCCGTGCAGGCCGATGGCTCCGGGCAGGCCTGGTATTGGGCCTTTGCGCTGGTGGGGGTCCTGCAGTTGCTCTTCCGCTGCCGCGACGCCCTGGCTTTCACCGTAGTGGCCTGGGCTTTTGTGCTCAGCCTGCCGGTGGGCTGGTTCTTCAGCCTGGCCAATGAACAGTCGCTCTACTACATCTGGGGTACCAGCCTGTGGCTGGCTTTGCTCGTACTGTTCGGTGCCAAGCGCAAGCTGTCCGAATCCGGCTTTTGGTGGCGCCCTCTCCTGGTGGGTGGGCAAGTGGGCATCTTGCTGCTGGCTTTTTTTCTCCCCTTTCACCTGGGTTTTTCCCCCGTTTCCCGGGGCGTTGCCCTGTGGGAAGCTGCTCCCAAGACCTGGGGGTCGGTTCTGACTGCCGGCGTACTGGCCGTGCTGCTGGGCATTTGGATCTGGCAAGGATGGACGCTGCGGAACCGCCTGGCCCTTTGGCATCGCCTGCCGGCGTTCTTTCCGCTGGTCGGGTTGGGTATCCTCCTGTTTGAGCAGGGCGCTAGCCGCCTGCTGCCGTTGTTGCTGGCCAACGGCTTCATTCTGGCGATGGGCTTGCAGTGGCTGTCCGAAGGAATAAAACGGGAAAGTTTGCGCCTGGTCAATGTGGGCATGCTCCTGCTGCTGCTGCTCATCCTGGTTCGCTTTTTCGACAGCGACCTGAGCCGCCTCTTCAAGGGGGTTCTTTTCATCGCATCGGGCATCCTCTTCCTGCTGGCCAACCGCTATCTGAGTCGCCGCTTCAGTCAGTCGGCAGCCTGAACCTGTCTTTCTTGTTGTTTAGGGTTCTGTCCGGTCTCCAAAGGAGATTTGGCAGGGCAAGCCGCCGGCTAAATCTCCTTTTTTTCCGGCCGGAAAAAAACACTCGCGGTTGCGAAAGCCAGCCCGGGCTGCGAAGAAAATTCGGAATGCAAAAACCCTGGAAACTTTGAAACTAACTCTGGTTTCCTGTGTTTTCAAGCCGTAACTTTGCACGTTTACCGAGTGGCCGATATGGTGAATTTCAACCAGAAAGAACTCATACTGGAACAAGCGGGACAACTCTTCATGCGCTACGGCATCAAGAGTGTATCCATGGAAGATATCGCCCGGGAAATGGGGATCTCCAAAAAGACCCTGTACCAGTATGTGGAGAACAAACAGGACCTGATCCATCAGATCTTCGAGCGCAAGATCCACGAAGAAAAACAGGTGATGGCCGACATTCGCGCAGCGGCCTCGGATGCGATGGACGAATTGCTGCAGATCGCAAAATACGTGCTGGGTGTGCTGCGCGAGCTCTCGCCCACCACGGTGTACGACTTGCAAAAGTACTATCGCGAGACCTGGAACAGCATGGAGGCCCTGCAGCAACGGCATATTTACTCCATTATTCTGCAAAATCTGAAGTGGGGTATGGAGCAGGGGCTTTATCGACAGCAGATGAACCCGGAGATTGTCGCCAAGCTGTATGTGGCCAAGAGTTCGTTCGTTGCGGATGAGGATCTCTTTCCGCCGGAGGACTACCATCTGGAAGTGCTGTACCGGGAGTTTATCAGCTACCACCTGCACGGCATCGCCTCCGAAAAAGGGCGACAGATGCTGGATACCTACCTGAGGAATACTATCAACCAAGACGACGAAAAAACGGCATAAATCCAATCCGATCATGAAGGTGAAAACAGGGATACTGGCGTTGGTCCTGATGATTTGCGGAGGCACATGGCTCTCTGCGCAGGATGGTCCCAACCGGTTTACATTGCAAAAGGCCATCGATTACGCGCTGGAGAACAGTACGGCCATTCGCGAGGCGCAGATCAACATCGCGGATGCCGAGCAACAGATCGTAGAGCAGCGTGCCTTTGGCATCCCGCAGATCAACGGGAATGTGGGCTACTCCTACTACGCGATCGTACCTCAGCAGCCGCTGCCCGAGGCGTTTCGCGATGCCCTGGAGCAGATCGTGCCACCGGGGGAAGAGGTGCCGGACAACGCGGCGTTTTTCCTGCGCAACAACTTTAACGCCGGCCTTCGCATGGACGCCATGGTCTTCGATCCCTCGTACTTCGTAGGGCTCAAAGCCGCCCGGCAATTCAAGAGCCTGGTCGGGCGGGAATACCAGGTGGCTCGACGGGATGTACACAAAGCGGTGGTGGAGGCTTATCTGCCCGTTCTGCTCATCAATCAAAGCCTGGAGGTTTTGGACAGCAACATCGCCGTGCTGGAGGACCTGCTCGCCGAGACCCGCGCCTTGTACGAAGCCGGTTTTTCCGAGCAGCTCGACGTGGACCGCCAGGTCCTTTCGCTCAACAACACGCGCACCACGCGGGACAACTTCGAGGGCCGGAAGGAAAGTGCCCTGCGCCGCCTGAAGTACACCATGGGATACCCCGTGGACAAGCCGCTGGTGGTGGATCAAACCCTGGATGACCTGTTGGAGTACGCTTCTGATCAGGATCTGAACGCCCCGGTCAATCCCATGTCGCGGCCGGATTACCAGCTGGTGCAGGAGTCGCTGGAAATCAACGATCTGCGGGTCAAGCTCAACCGTTCGGGCTACTGGCCCTCGATGAGTGCCTTTGGTACCCTGGAGCAGGCCTATCAGGGAAATACATTCCAGGACGGCTTCTGGGCGCCTGCTTCCCAACTGGGGGTTCAGTTGTCCATCCCCATTTTCGACGGCCTGGAAAAAAGCGCCAAGGTGCAGCGGGCGCGCCTGCAAAAGGAACAGGTAGAGGTGCGGGAGCGCGATCTGTACCGGGCCATTCACCTGGAGATCGGGGTGGCGCGCAACAATTACAACACGGCCTTCGAGACCCTGGAGCGGGAGCGCGCGAATCTGGATCTGGCCGAACGCATTTTTGAGACCACCCAGATCAAATACCGCGAGGGCGTCGGCAGCAGCGTGGAGGTCACGCAGGCCGAGCAAAGCCTGTATACCGCTCAGCAAAATTACGTACAGGCCTTGTACGACCTGGTACTGGCCAAACAAAACCTGGACATCGCTCTGCGCTGGTAATGCCCGGCCAGCCGCACCCGGCCGGGCCTGGATTTCCGGCACCGGCCCAAAACAATTCAACCTCTCAGATCATGATGAAAAAAAGTTTCTTTTCCGCGCTGTTTGTTGCCCTGCTCCTGGGCGGTTGCCAGGCACCGGCCGACGAATGGCCTCAGGATCTGGCAGGCAAACGAAGCCTGTTGGAAACCAAACGCAAAGAGCTGGCCGAGCTCAACCGCACCATTCGCCGGCTGGAAATGGAGATCGACAGCCTGGATCCGGGCAGCAGCCTCCGCAATGCGGCCCTGGTGACCACAGATACGGTGGAGCGATCGGATTTCAGGAAATTTGTAGAGATACAGGGCACGGTACAATCCGATAAAATCGTAAACGTCACCTCGGAAGTACCGGGGCGGCTGATCAGGCTGCACGTGGAGGAAGGCGATGCCGTGCGGAAGGGCGAGCTGATCGCCGAACTGGACCTGGAGCAGGTGAAAAAGCAGCTGGAAGAGGCTCAGACCTCGCTCGACCTGGCCACCACAGTGTACGAGCGGCAAAAGAGCCTGTGGGATCAGAACATCGGCTCGGAGATCCAGTTTCTGGAGGCCAAGAACAACAAGGAGCGCCTGGAAAAAAACATCGAATCGCTGCAGTTGCAACTGTCCAAATCCAAGGTATATGCCCCCATCGGCGGGGTGGTGGACCGAAAGCTGACCAAGGAAGGCGAGTATGCCTCACCGGGGGCGCCCATCGTGCAGCTGCTGGATGTGAACAACCTCAAGGTGGAAGCCGATGTACCGGAAACCTACCTGCGGTCCGTGCGCAAAGGCGAGCGCGTACAGGTGCGCTTTCCCGCGCTCGGCCTGGAACAGGAAGCCCGCGTGAGCCTGGTGGGCAGCACCATCAAGAACGCCAACCGGACCTTTAAGGTGGAGGCCCGGGTGCGCAGTGCAAACGGCATGCTCAAGCCCAACCTGCTGGCCATCATGCTAATCCGGGAATCCGAACAGAAAGATGTGGTGGTGGTCCCCCTGGTCGTTGTTCAACAGGAAGTGAGCGGCAAAGAATACGTCTTTGTACTGGAAGAGGGCAAGCCCGGCCCGGTGGCCCGAAAAGTCTACGTGGAAACGGGCGACAGCTACGGCGGCAACATCGTCATTACCGACGGCCTCAGCGGCGGAGAGACCCTGATCGTGGAAGGCGCGCGCGGACTGGCCAATAAGCAACCCATTCGGGTAAAAACCCAAGCAAACAATGGCTGAACAAAACAAGAAAGCTGAGCAGCGCAAATTCTGGCTCACTTCGTTTGCCGTGGATAACGGCACCAGCATCTTCCTGCTCACCTTCATGGTCCTGCTCTTCGGCTTGCGCGGGTACAACGCCATGCCCAAGGAACAGTTTCCGGAAGTGGCGCTGCCCACCGTATATGTCAATACGCCCTACTTCGGCAACTCGGCGGAAGATATCGAAAACCTCATCACGAGGCCGATCGAAAAAGAGCTGCAGTCCGTGGACCGCGTCAAGGACATCCGCTCCACCTCCATTCAGGATTTTTCGGTGATCACAGCGGAGTTTGAAAGCGATATGGATATCGACGATGCCGTGCGCAAGGTGAAAGATGCGGTAGACAAGGCAAAGAGCGAGCTGCCGAATGACCTGGACCAGGAGCCTACGGTCCTGGATGTCAACCTGTCCGAACTGCCGATCATGACGGTCAATATATCGGGGGATTACTCCAACGACCAACTGCGCAACTTTGCCGAATACCTGGAGGACAAGATCGAAGCGGTGGACGAGATCTCCAAGGTGGAGCTGAAGGGCGCGCTGGAGCGGGAGGTGAAGGTGGATGTAGATGTGCTCAAAATGGAGTCCATGCGCGTTTCCTTCAACGATATCCAGCAGGCCATTGCCCAGGAAAACGTGACCATGTCGGCCGGGGAGTTGGTCAAAGACGACTTCCGGCGCGCCATACGCGTGGTCGGAGAGTTTGAGGACGTGGAGGAGCTGGAGAATATGATCGTGAAGAGCGAGCGGCAAAACTCCATATACCTCAAGGATTTCGCCAAGGTGACCTACGGCTTCAAAGACCGCACCAGTATTGCCCGCATGGACGGCCTTCCCGTTATTTCCCTGGACGTCATCAAGCGGCAGGGCGAAAACCTGCTCAATGCCGCCGACAAGATCAAGGTCATCCTGGAGGAGACGCGCGGTGAATTGCCTGCCGATCTGAAGATCAGCACCTTCAACGACCAGTCGGTCAATACCCGCGATCAGGTGAACAACCTGGAGAACAGCATCATTTCCGGGGTGATCCTGGTAACGCTGGTGCTGCTCTTCTTTCTGGGCCTGCGCAATGCCTCCTTTGTGGGGCTGGCCATTCCGCTGTCTATGCTGATGGGCATTCTCATCCTGCAGCTGACCGGTACGACCATGAACATCGTAGTGCTCTTTTCGCTCATCCTGGCGCTGGGCCTGCTGGTGGACAATGCCATCGTGGTGGTGGAAAACATTTATCGCTACATGCAGAACGGCTACTCGGCCTGGGATTCGGCCAAGTACGGCGCCTCGGAGGTGGCCCTGCCCATCATCGCCTCTACGGCGACCACCCTGGCGGCCTTTCTGCCCCTGGCCTTCTGGCCGGGGATCAGCGGGAGCTTTTTCCAGTACCTGCCCCTTACCCTCATCATGGTGCTGACCTCCTCGCTCTTTGTAGCCCTGGTCATCAATCCGGTCTTTACCAGCCGCTTCATGCGGGTAGATGAACGCGCCGACGACCCGGCGGTGCGCAGACGCCGCCGCAGGAATGCCCTCCTGCTTTCGGGGGTATTGCTGGGGGTGTCGCTGCTCGGCTATGGCCTGAACGCCGCTTTCCCTATCGATCTGTTCTGGCTGGGTAATCTCGCGGCACTGGGTTTTTTGATCACCCTGCTCAACTTCTTTGTGCTGCGGCCTTCGGCCTTTTATTTCCAAAACCGGGTGCTGCCGATCCTGGAGCAGGGGTACGACCGCTTCATTCGCTGGGCGCTGGCTATCCCGGGCTGGATCTTCGGGAGCACCTTTGCGCTGCTCATCGCGGCGGCCCTGCTGCTGGCCGCCAATCAGCCCAAGGTGGAGTTTTTCCCCGAAACCGACCCCCTCTACGTCAACGCCTTTGTGGAGCTGCCCCTCGGCAGCGATATCGAGGCCACTAATCGGGTGATGCGGGAGCTGGAAAGCCGGGTGATGAAAACCCTGCAGCCCTACCAGGTAGCCGTAGAGGCCGTGCTTTCACAGATCGGCGAGAACACTTCCGACCCCAATCGCCCGCCCGAACCCGGCGCCTCCCCCCACAAGGCCCGGCTCACCGTTTCGTTCGTGCCCTACCAGGAGCGGGAGGGCATTTCCACCTGGGACGTGATGAACGAGATTCGCGAAGCCGTTCGCGGAATACCCGGAGTGAAGATCTCCGTGGACCGCAATGCCGACGGACCGGCGCAGGGTAAGCCGATCAACCTGGAGGTTCAGGGCGAGGACATCAACGTGCTGGCCCAGCTGTCCGAAGATGTGGTCAACTACATCAACGGGTATCAGACTGTACCTTATACACATCT
>JAJDFU010000627.1 GCA_020528935.1 Saprospiraceae bacterium
GTTTTTCTGGACGGAGCGCCAATCAGCAGCCAGCACCCGTCACAAATCGGCTAAATGCCCGAAGAACGGGGGCTGTACAAAAAAAGGAAGGTGGGAAGACACCTGCTGTACCTCGCCCGGCTGAAAGGCTTGTCCCGCAGCGATGCCGACCAGCAGATCGCGCATTGGTTTGAACGGCTGGAGATCACCGACTGGTATGAAAAAAAGGTGGAAGAGCTTTCCAAAGGCATGCAGCAGAAGATCCAGTTCATCTCCACGGTCATCCATCGCCCCAAGCTGCTCATCCTGGACGAACCCTTCTCCGGCCTGGATCCCATCAATACCAAATTGATCAAGGGCGAGATTCGCCAGCTCAACCAGCAAGGCACCAGTATCATCTTTTCGACCCACCGCATGGAACAGGTAGAGGAGATGTGCGAGGACATCGTGCTGATCAACAAAGGAGAGAACGTGCTGCAGGGCCGGGTGGATCAACTCAAGGAACGCTTCAAGGAAAACCGCTTCAAAGTAGCATACGAAGGCGAGCTGCCGGAAGCCATTCTGGACATTGCCCAGCTGGAAAAGCGGCAAAACGGCCAGGTCGTTTTTCGTCTGCAGGCCGAGCACAGCCCCAATGAATTGCTGCGCTACCTCATGGACAAAGGCTTGCTCATCCACGGGTTCAATGAGCTGCTGCCCTCGCTGAACGAAATTTTCATCAAACAAGTGAACGACACCTCTGCCGCTCCCGTGCCGGAGGCCTGATACCCATGGAGAAACTCTTGCTCATCGTAAAACGCGAATACATCACCCGGGTGCGGCGGCGGTCGTTCATCCTGGCAACCCTGCTCACGCCCCTGGGGCTGGCCGTATTTCTGGTGGTAGCCAGCCTGATCTTCCAGTACCAGGGAGACGATGTGCAGCGCATAGCCGTCATCGATACAGGCAATGTGCTCAACCGCGCCATTCCCGACGAAGAAAACCTCCTCTTCCAGTTTGTGGACGCCGACCTGGAACAACTCAAAGCCGTCTTCGACACCACCAAATACGACGGGATACTGGAAGTGCCTCCCATCGACGACCTGCTCTCCACCCGCCATACCGTATTTTACTATTCCGACAAGGTGCCCAGCCTGGAGATGGAAAGCCTTATCCGGTCTCGCCTGGCCGATCGCATACGCGAGTTCAAGATCGACGCTCTGGACCTGGAGCGAAAAGAACTCGACGCGCTCAACCCGAAGGTAGACCTTCAGCCACGCACCATTTCTGAAACGGATTCCAGCATCAGCACCCTCAGCAGTGCGATCGGAGCAGCCATTGGCTTTCTCATGGGCATGATCATGTATATGACCGTCTTTGTGTACGGCACTATGGTGCTGCGTTCGGTCATGGAGGAAAAGACCAGCCGCATCGTAGAGGTGATGATCTCCTCGGTACGCCCCTTTCAGCTCATGCTGGGTAAGATCATTGGCGTGGGTGCCGTGGGACTCACCCAGGTGGCTATCTGGGCGGTGCTCATCCCCCTGGTGATTTTCATTGTCACCCTGCTGTTCGGCTTTGATTCGGCCTCTCTGCAGAGCCAGCCCCCGCAGGCCGCAGCCGCCGGCCTCGATCCGGACGACACCCAGGCCAAGATCCCCCTGGCCATCAGCGAGTTCAAAAACCAGAATTGGGGGGTCATGCTGCTGCTCTTCGTGCTCTACTTCCTGGGGGGCTACTTTTTGTACTCTTCCCTCTTCGCCGCGGTGGGCTCGGCCATGAGCGACGACCTGGGGGAAGGCCAGTCGCTGACCATCCCCATCTCCATACCCGTTATCCTGGCTTTCTATATCATGGTCATGGCCATTCAATCGCCCAACTCGTCCCTGGCCGTCTGGTCGTCCATTTTCCCGCTCTTTTCTCCCATCGTCATGCCAGCCCGGCTGGCCTTTGAGCCCCCGGTATGGCAAGTGTTGCTCTCTCTGGTGGTACTCTTCCTGGCCGCCGTCTTCTTCATCTGGCTATCGGGACGCATTTACCGCGTAGGCATCCTCATGTACGGCAAAAAAGTGAGCCTGCGCGAACTGGGCCGCTGGATGTTTATCCGGGATTAGCAGGGTTTCCGGGATCTGATACCCCCCGCCTCCATTGCGCATTCCCCGGCCCACGGGCGGGCGTTCAGCCTTCAAGCTTCACTTCGCGAAGTTCAGCCCCCTCTTCCCGGCCGGCCCTGGGCAGTTTGATGGTGAAGGTGGTCCCTTTGCCCTCTTCGGAAGACTTGACAAATATTTTCCCGTGGTGGTACTCTTCGATAATGCGCTTGGCCAGAGACAGGCCCAGCCCCCAGCCTCTTTTTTTGGTGGTGAAACCGGGCTTAAACACGGTGTTGAATTTGCCGGAGGGAATGCCTTTCCCCGTGTCGGACAAATCCAGGCAGGTGTAGTCGCCTTCCTCATAGATGCGCGCGCGGATGGTGCCTTCGCCGCCCATGGCATCCAGGGCATTGCGCAGCAGGTTCTCGACGACCCAGGCAAAGAGCGGTGCGTTCATCCGGGCAGCGGCGGCCTCGCTTCCCGGTTCCGGAAAGTCAAAAACGACCTTTTTGGGCGCGCGCCGCTCCATATAGGCCCGGGGTTTGTCCAGCTACGAGGATATCGGGGTGGGTTCGGGCGCAGGCAGCGAACCGATTTGACTGAATCGTTCGGGGATGAGTGCCAGGCGCTTTACGTCCTGGTTGGGCTCGGGGAGGAGTTCCTGTACCTCACTATCCTCGGCCCGGCTGTCGCGCAAGTGATCGATCCAGGCGACAATGGCCGAAATGGGCGTGCCGAGTTGATGGGCCGTTTCTTTGGCCATCCCCACCCAGACGCGGTTCTGCTCGGCCCGGCGCGAGGATGAAAAGCCGAGATACCCCAGGAAGACAAAAGCCGCGATGAGCAACAACTGCACGAAGGGGAAGTAGCGCAACTGCCGCAGCAAGGTAGACTCCTTGTAGTACACTTCGTAGGCAAAACCCTCAATGGGCTCAAAGCCGCCGGCCCGGAGCTTTTCCACCTCCTTCAGCAGGTAGGCCTCCGCCGTGTCCAGACCGTTCGGAAAATTGGCAGCAAAGTCGATGCCGCCCCGGTCGTTGACCAGAATGACGGGAATGGTCTTGTTGGATTCCAGTACCTGCAGATGCAGGGTGAGGTCGGAGATCGTCTTGGTGGTGTCGTTGAGCTGCTCCTGAGCCAGTACCCAGCTCTCCACCTTGCGGCGCTCCTCTTCCCCCAGCTTGCGCGCCAGATAGTTGGTATAAAAGAGTGAAATGGCAATGATAAGGGCTCCCCCTATCCCCAAATAGATCTTCCACCGGTCTTTTTTGGAGTAGATATCCATAGGCTTATACCGTGTAAAAAAAGTCGCGTACCGCTTCCCAATGGGTTTGATGAAAAACTTCACCCCTTTGGAAGCGATATTATTTTTTAAACGCGTAATTGCGGTTTCGAGGATAAAATGCCCCTTACGAATATGACATTTTATCCTTGAAACCGCATAACTATCCTACCCTCATTGGGGTACACCCAATGTTGCAAGGGTCAGCGTAATACGGCCGATCCTTCGGATATGAGCACCGAAGACCCTGACATGAGGGGTTGAACGCACAGGTGATTTCAGCCATTTAGCGTCCGTATTCACGGAAACCCGTGAATAATCCGGGTTAAAACCGTAGGAGCCGCACACCTGCCAACCAAAGGTATAGAAAAAACGACCTGTCCCGGCCTGCCTTACGAGAAGTAGGGCCCGAGCAGGTCTGCAGGCCGGGCAGGAGTGGACGTTTGCCGGTACCGCTAAACAGAATTTGGTTAGCTTTCAAGGAAATTTACTTCCATGGATTTTCGCTTATTTCTTGCTTTCGGATGGCTGCTGCTCGCCGGATCCCCGACGCAAGCCCAGCCCCGGGAATACGCCGAGAAAGAGGTACTGGCCGTACTTCAGGTGTTCTTCGAAGCCCTTCAAGAAGGAGACCGTTCAAGGGCAGAGGCGGCCTTTCATCCGCAAGCCGTCCTCTTTTCGGCACCGGCAGGCGAGGGGGGCGAAGCCCGCCCCATCGCCCTGGATGATTTCTTAGCTGCACTGGCCGCGCCCCGGGAGGGCCGCTGGGAGGAAAAGCTCTGGACGCGTCAGGTCCGGCTGGACGGCAACCTGGCAACGGTGTGGACCGATTACTCCTTTTTCGTAAATGGCAAGCTGAGTCATTGCGGGGTAAATGCGTTTCAATTGGTGCGGGAACACCGGGTGTGGCAGATCGTATCCCTGGTGGATACCCGAAGGCGAACGGCTTGCCTGGAATCCGAGCCCGACCTGCAGGCCGAGCTCGACCGGCTCCTGGACGGCTGGCATCGCGCTGCTGCCCGTGCCGATGAAGCGGTCTTCTTCGGCAGCATGGCCCCCGGGGCCGTGTACCTGGGTACGGATGCCGGCGAGTACTGGCTTCGCGACGAATTCCAGGCCTGGTCGGCCCCCTACTTTGAGCGGGACACTGCCTGGGATTTCACGCCCCGCAATCGACACTGGTACTTTTCATCCGATGCCCGGATGGCCTGGTTCGACGAGTTGCTGGACACCTGGATGGGCCCCTGCCGGGGGTCCGGCGTACTGGAGAAACAGGCAGACGGCCAGTGGAAGCTGGCCCATTACAACCTGGCCGTACTGGTACCAAATGAAAAGATAGAGGATTACAAAAAGCTGATCGGCAAGAAGTGAGGAACCTCTAGTCCTCCTCGCCCCGGTACACCACTCCGCTGGTAGGGGTTTCGAACAGCTCGACGCGCACGAGCCGGGGCAGTTGCGGCTTGAGTTCCCGCCAGATGTAGCGGGCAATGTGTTCGGCCGTCGGGTTCTCCAGACCGGGAATATTGTTGAGCACATAGTGATCCAGCCGTTTTTCCAGCGGCTTCCACACGGCCTTGATATCGCCGAAATCCGCGACCCAGCCCAGCCGGGGGTCCAGCCCCCCTTCAAGCCAGATGCGCACCCGGTAGGTGTGGCCGTGCATGCGCTTGCACTTGTGGTCGTCCGGCACATGAGGTAAAAAGTGCGCGGAGTCGAACGTGAATTCTTTAAAGATTTCCATGCCCTTCGCTTCTGCTGCCGCAAATATACCGCAAGCCGCCTGAACCCGAACATCTGCGCCCCGGGTAAAAAACCCCGTACGGGAACCCGCAAGATCAACCACGCTGCCGTATGGATAGCTATCGTCGCAGTACAGCTTTTTTCCTTTTCCGGCATTCCCTCTTTGCGCACTTCCGGCAGGAGCGGACGGCCTTTCAGAGACCAGTGATATCAGATGCCTGCAAACTGGGGCCCATTGCCCTGGCCGGGTTGTATTGCCTTCACCGGCGGCGGCGCCAACACCCTGCTCTTTGCCGTAGCGGGATTCATCCCGGGCCCCCGGCACGGAGGAACCGCGCCTTCAGGATCCGTGGTCACCGGCTGATTTTCATACCAAATATACTTGCCGGAGAAAGCGGCCTTTTGTAAAATGCCCCTAAAAAGGAATGAACGAGCTCAAAGTCAACCACCTGGCCATTCTCACCTGTGTAGTAGTCATCCAGGTCATTTTATTTCTCTGGTATTCGCTGTTCAGCAGCTTTTGGGGGGAGGGCGCCATGATGAAAGGTGGTTTCGGCCAGAATCTGTACCGCCTCGGGCCCATCGTCATCAGCGTGCTCACCAGCATCATCGGGATGTACTCCCTGTCCTGGGTGTTCCGCCGCATGCAAATTGACGACTGGCTTTCCGGTATGACGGCCGGCCTCATTCTCGGCATCGCCTTCAACGTATTCAGCTTGTTCACCATTTACTCCTTTTCGGCCGAACCACTTGCGCTCTCTTTTATCGACGGGGGGGCTAATATCCTCATTTTCACCATCACCGGGTTGATCCTGGGCGCCTGGACCCACCCGGAAGACCCCCGCACCATGCCCTGAGAGCCGGGGTTTTCCCTACCTTAACGCCATGATTATGCGCATCAACGTATGGGCGCTGGCCCTGGCTGCCCTGTTTGTTCTGTTCGCTTTTGTGCAGCTCAACGACGCCGATCCCTGGCCCTGGTTTGCCCTCTACATGCTGGTGGCTGCCCTGCTGGTGGCTTCGGCCCTTGGCTACTATCGCGCCTGGGCAATCTATGCAGGGCTGGCTGTCATTGCCATTTGGATGGTATCCATACTCCCGGAATTCATCCGTTGGGTTCGCATGGGTATGCCCAGCATCACCGGTAAAATGAAAGCGACCGAACCCCATATCGAATATGCCCGGGAGTTTCTCGGCCTGTTGCTGTCCGGCATCACGCTGGGATGGATGCTTTGGAAAAGGCCCTCTTCCGCCAAAAAATGACCCCTCCGGCTACTGACGGACAGGGGCCCGAGCAGGTAGGTGTTCAGGTAAGGAGCCGGGCTGAAGGATTTTGGGGTTTCCCCGGACGGAGCGACCGATTATCCGGGCAATACAGCACTGGAGCCATAAAACATACCGGCCTTCGGCGGGCTTGCCCCGCGGCTGTCGGAGAACAACGACAATACCGTTGTCGAAATCGATTTCCCCCTCTTAGCGAACTGCAAGGTCATTTCTGTCCGCGAACTTTTCTACCTTAAAAGCTTGAAACGCATTCGAAGCTATTGAATCCGCAGGAATACGATCTGGATATCATTCTTCCCGTTTATAATCCCGTAGCCGGCTGGACGAAGACCATTGAGCAAGCGAGCACCAATCTCCGGGCATTGGCTCCAGAGCTCCACTTTCGGCTCATCCTCGTCAATGATGGCTCCACGGTGCACTTCGACGGCCAGGCGGTGAGGTACCTCCGGGACCGCCTTCCGCATCTCCGGATCATTTCCTATGAACCCAATATGGGCAAAGGGTATGCCGTGCGCAGAGGGGCTGAAGCGGCCACCGCGCCCATCGTCCTCTTTACCGATGTGGATTTCCCTTACCGGGAAGAAGACCTGCTCGCCGTATTTGAGATGCTGAAGTGCGAAAAAGCAGACCTGGTGATCGCCACCCGGCAGGAAGACTACTATGCGGAAGCCCCCTGGTCGAGGAAATGGATCTCCAAAATTTTGAAGGGTTTGATCCGGTATCTGATGCGAATTCCGACCACCGATACGCAGTGCGGCCTCAAAGGTTTCAACCCAAAGGGGTTGGACCTACTGCGCTCAACACGGATCAACCGGTACCTTTTTGATCTGGAGCTGGTAAAACGGGCCCATCAGCGCAGGGATGTGGTCCTGAAGCCCCATCCGTCACGCCTTAAGCCCTGCGTGGTATTTACCCCCATAGGATTCCGGATCTTGCGCCGGGAGTTTCGCAACTTCATCTGGCTTCTCTTTCAACCGCCATGAGGCCCGGAAAGGACAGGGGAACTCCACCCGGAAAATGCGGTGAATGTCCGCCATTCTGGCTTATACTATTTCAAGGATAAAATGACCTTTTCGACTGGCACTGTATCCTTGAACCCCTAGCATACCGTATAACCCGGCCTCATTGCCGGCCAGACAAATCCCAGCGGTAGTACAGGAAGCCCCCCTGCTCGGCCAGCAACGCCATGCCGGCTTGCTGCGGCAGCTGCCTGCCCGCTCGCAGCACGTCAAAAATGGGCGCTTCGCGTTCCGGAACGGCCGGATAGTCCTTGCGATACAACACCAGATACGGCCGTTCATCTTTCAGCAGGTCGGGATGCGGATCGTTCGGGGGAAAAAGCGAATAAGCAGCCAGGGTGTGCTCCAGTACGGTGCGATCCAGCTTGCAGGCCACCAGGGGCAGGCCGCTCTTCACGGCCAACTGAAAGGCGCGCGCACTGGTGGGCGGATCGTCGTCGAGAATATATCCGCTTTGCTCATTGCCCTTGTGAAAGAAAGGCACAGGTACGATGGCCTGGTAGGCATCCCAATCCAGCTCCGGCAGTTGGTCCAGCGCGTGTTCGCGAAAGAGGTTGGCCTTGCGCCTGTCCCGGCGATAGTAGTCCAGGTGAGCCCAGCTATCGCCCAGGACCAGCAGCAGCAGCGCGAGCGAAATTCCCACCCGGAGGGCGGGTAGCCTGAACAACTGCACGGCCCGCTCCCAGCAGAAAAAGAAGAGCAGGTTCGCCGCATAGAAGAAAACCCAGGCAAAGCGCGCCAAAGCCCGGAAGTGGGAGATGCCCGGATCCAGCTTATTCAAGTAATACAGCGGCGAGAAAACATTGTCGAAGGAAACGCTGCCTCCGAACAGGACCACCCGATTGCCCAGGCTGACGAACAGGCTCAACAGGCCGCAGAGGACGAAACCCCAGACGAAAGCGCGCCGGCGAAGAAGCGTCCGGGAGGGGTAGGGCGTATTCTGCCGAAACAAGCGAAATGCACCGAGCAACAAGAGCAGCAAGGCTCCGCCGTAAATACAGCCCGCTCCCAGGTAGAGAAACCGCTCGTACGCCCAACTGTCGTGCACCCAGGGCGGAGGGATCAGATCCGAAAAATTGTAGCCGGTCAGCACATCGCCCAGGCGGGCTTCCCAATTGCGGTTGGTCTGCGCCTGATCGGGCCGCTGGGCATAATAGCCGTCGGTGAGGCGAACAGTGCCGTATACCAGGGCTGCGGCCAGCCCCAGGCCGGCCAATCCGCTCCCAAGCGGGGCTCCGCGGTTTCGCCCCGGCCCCGTGATCGCCGCGATAGCGACAAATACAGCCGAAGGCAACGCCAGGAGCGGCAAATAGTACAGATGTAAAAACGAACTCAGCGCGATCCATATGCCCAGTACAAGCATGCGGCCGTAGGCCCTGCCCGTTTGCCCTGCTTGCACTGCCCGGTACCACCGGTACAACAGCCACATCCAAACGGCATAGACCAGCGACAGGGACAGGTTGAAATGATTGAACACCCGGATCAGTTGCGGGCTCAACCAGGGCAGACTCCAGGCGAAGAGTACGGCCAGCCCCGGCCGTATGCCCAGTGCACGGGCCAGCTTAAATAAGAACAGGCTGGCCAGCGGAATGCTCAGCAGAACGATCCAGTTGAATGCAGGTAAAACCCAATCCGGAGGCAGGGGAAAAAGCTGAAAAAGCCCGCGCAGGGCGAGCGAAAGAAGGGGCGTGTTATCGGTGTACCAGATGTAATCGCCGTACGGATAATTCATGCCCGTGAAGCGAAAAACAGGCTGGTCGGTGTCGTGCTGAACGTAATACCGGGTGCCGTAATAATTCTTGAGGCCGTCCCAGGAGTCCTGCAGCATGTAGGACCGGGGCTGGAAGAAGAACTCGCTGAAGGCCAACAGGACCAGCAGCAACTGCCCCAGGACAACGAGCCAGGCGAGCAAACCGGAAGCTGCTGAACTCTTCATGCGCATTAGCCGTTGCTTCGGCTCGAATTTACCGGCCGGGCAGCTGCAGCCCGGGCCTTGCTGTAATGCCGTTTAATGCGCCACAGCTCCCAGGGCACCTTCATGAAGTTGCCCAGTTTGACTTTCGAGCCCCCTTTTTCGTACCACTCCCGAAGGGGGGTTTCGGTCACTACTTCCCGCAGGTTGGTGTCGGCATAGGTCATGCGCAGCCGCTCCAGCAACTCGATGTCGAAAAACCATGGACTCACAAAGGGTTCGTTAAAAATGGCTCCGGCCGCCGAACGGGAAAACAGCTTGGCGCCGCATTGAGAATCGTATACCGGAATGTGAAAGAGCACACTGACAGCCTGCGAAAACAGCCGCCCCAGGAGGTAGCGCATGGGATGGCGACGAATGTTGGACCCCAGCCGGATGATGCGAGCACCAAAAGCTGCCTGGTAGCCGGATTCCGCCTGAAGCACTCGATGGAGGCGCTCCATTTCTTCCAATGGCGTAGCTAAGTCGGCATCCAGGAAGCCAATCCAGGCATAGGGTCCTTCCAGCGCTTTCAGCATGCCGCGGCGCACGGCTTCTGCCTTTCCGCTGTTGACCTCCAACTCCAGTACTTCGGCCCGGTCTTCGGCCGCGCAAAAACGGCGCAGGAGATCGCCGGTAGCATCCGTACTGCCGTCGTTGACGAAAAGCAGGCTGAATCCGTCGACTTTTGACAGAAAGCGCCTGAACGCCCCCGCATCCAGGCGATCGGCTTCGTTGTAGCAGGGCACGACCAGCAGTACATCGGACATAAAGGCGAATTCAGAACGTTTTGCCGCCGGCAAAACGCGGCCTAATATAGAAAAACCCGAACAGAAACCCCTATCCGGCCCGAGGCCGCTCTGCCCGGACAGCTTCGCGATAGGTTCGGATGTTTTCCGGAAGGCAGTGCCGCTCCCACAGTGCGGGCAGGCGCTCCTGCACGCCGGAGCTACGGCGGATCGCCCAGTATCGATCCTTGGCTGTGCGGTTGGCCTCGTCGTAATCCACCAGGGGCCAGGGGTAGTTTTTGCCCAGTTGGCAGTGGTAGTATTTCTGGTCCAGGGGGGTCATCGTCCAGGGCCGATAGATGAGCGGGGCGGGCACGTGGCGCAGCTCGGGCACCCACTGCCGCACAAAGGCGCCGTCCGGGTCGTGCTGTTCGCTTTGAACGACCGGATTAAAAATTCGCAGGGGATGGTAGCCCGTAAGGCCGGCCTGCATCTGTATCTGCCCGTAGTGGATGCCGGGCTCAAAATCGGTGAACACCCGGGCCAGGTGATTAGCCACCGGCTTCCAGTCCAGCCAGAGCGGAAAAGATGCCAGCGTAGCCAGCATGGCGCGCATGCGAAAATTGATCCATCCGGTGGCCTTCAGGCAGCGCATGCTGGCATCGGCCATGGGAAAGCCGGTGCGGCCTTCCATCCAGGCTTCAAGCCGGGGCCCGCTCGCCTTCCGTCCCAGGGCATGCATCCCGCGGTTGATGGGCTCCATCTCGATCTGCCATTCGCTTTCCAGTTTTTGCATGTAGTGGCTGCGCCACCAAAGCCGGGAGTGAAAGTTTTCCAGGTTCCAGCCCAGTTCCGGGTTCTGCAGCAAATTGGCCGAGCGCTGCCAGATCTCGCGCACGCTCAGGCAGCCCATGGCGATGTAGGGCGATAGCCGGCTGCAGCTGCGTCGGCTCAGCAAAGGCTTGGACAGGTGACGGCCGTAGTTTAGCGCCCGCTCCTCCAGGAATCCGCCCAGGTAACGGCGGGCCGCGCCCTCCCCACCGGGCTGAAAACCCGGATCGGGCATGCACATTTCGGCAGGCAGGGGCTCGCCCTCCAGGATGCGGAGCTGTTCGGCATCCAGTGCCACGCCCCGGGCATGCGCCCAATCCGGATGATCCAGCGGGGCTTTCATATCGCCTTCCCAGCGCTCCTGCCAGTGGTCGCGCCGCCGCAGGCCCCGAAATACGCCGTCCTGCCGAAATTCCCTCCAGCTCAGGCCCCGGGCCCGGCACCACCGCCTCACGGCCCGGTCCCGGTCAAAAGTGGCCTTCAGCCCGGTTTCCTGATGCGACCACAGCCCGGCCGGCTCAAACCAGTCCCACAGCCGGTCCAAAACCGGTATGACCTCGGCATTGCAGATGAGCATGAGTATGCCCCGACGGCGCAGTTGATCCCGAAGGTCCACGGCCGACTCCCAGGCAAAGCGCCAGTGCCGCAGGTCGGATGGCGGCAGGCGGCGCAGGGAGGGCTCCATGATGTAGAGGGGCAGCACGGGCAGCCCCGTGCGAATGGCGGCAGCCAGCGGGGCGTGGTCGCGCATGCGCAGATCGCGCTTGAGCCAGACGATTTGGATGCGTTCTTTACTCATACCGTGTACCAAACACGGCGAACAACGGGGAGTTCAGGCCCGCGGCCAACCTTTGGACTCCGGGCTCTGTTAGCAGTGATGCACTGAACAATCCAGCCTTCATGCCGCGCAGCCCACTGCTCGAATTCACCGATCGGGGGATCTACTGCCCCGCCGCCGATGTGTACATCGATCCCTGGCGGCCGGTAGAGCGCGCCCTCATCACTCACGGCCACAGCGACCACAGCCGCTGGGGACACAAGTACTACCTCTGCACCGAAGAGGCCGAGCCGGTGATCCGCCACCGCCTGCGCGATATCCGCACCGAGACGGTGACCTACGGCGAGCCGCGGACCATCCGGGGCGTTCAGTTCTCCTTTCACCCGGCCGGACACATACCGGGTTCGGCCCAGATCCGGGTGGAATACCAAGGCGAAGTATGGGTGGTAAGCGGTGATTACAAGCTGGAGGACGATGGCCTCAGCACCCCCTTCGAGCCGGTGCGCTGCCACCGATTCATTACAGAATGCACCTTCGGTCTGCCGGTGTACAAATGGAAACCCCAGGAGGAGGTCTTTGCCGCCATCAACGGCTGGTGGAGAAAAAATGCCGCCGACGGCAAGGTAAGTGTGCTCACGGGCTACGCCCTGGGCAAGGCCCAGCGCCTCATCCAGGGGCTGGATACCGGCATAGGCCCCATTTTCACCCACGGGGCCGTGGAAAACACCAACCAGGTGCTGCGCGGGCAAGGCATCCGGCTGGCGGATACCACCCGCGTGACCCGCGAACGCAAGAAAGCCGACTTTAAGGGCGGTATCGTCATTGCGCCGCCTTCGGCCCTGGGCTCGTCCTGGATGCGCAAATTTGCCCCCTATTCCACGGCCATGGCCAGTGGCTGGATGAGCCTGCGGGGTGCGCGCCGGCGGCGCGCAGCCGACCGGGGCTTTGTGCTCAGCGATCACGCCGACTGGGACGGCCTCAACCAAGCGGTAGCGGCCACCGGTGCCGAGCGCATTTTCGTGACCCACGGTTACACCGATATCTTTCGCCGCTGGCTGCTGGAGCAGGGTTATGATGCCCGGATTGTCCGTACCGAATACCAGGGCGAACTCACCGGGGAGGAAGAATGATCAGCCTTCGGCCTCCATCTCTCCTTCGACCTCCGGCTCCACGGCCAGGCCGGGATCACATTCGCGCAGCTTCTCCAGCAACCAATCCTTGGCAGCCAGCGCCTTGCCCTCCTGTACTTCCACGGCCAGGGACTCCAGTTTACGCCATTTCCCGGGCGGCAATGCGCTCAGCCCGTTGCACAACACGCAGAGGTCGAGGGAGTCACAGGGGGCCCCCGCGCCCACCTTGCTGCTGCGCCTCAGATAGATGCGAAAGGAGTCCAGCAGCGAATCCAGCGAAAGGTACTCATCCAGCTCGTAGTAGGTCTTGAGCAACATGAGCCGGCTCCCCAGGGCATATACTACGTCTTCGTATTCCACCTGCCGGAGCTGATCGATCACCTGCTCGTATTCGCCCCGGTGAAAATGGAGTTTGGCCAGGTTGTAGGTGAGGGCGTTTTTCTGATGGACCTGCGGAAGGCATGGGGTGTAGGCCTGAATAAACGCCTCGACCCAGTCGAAGGCCTTCACGTGCAATGCCGTGGAAACGATGTTCTTGTACGTCTGAAACTGCAGCTTTCCACTTACGAAGAGGAGCTCGCCATCCAGGGCAAATTGATACAGCTCAAAAAGTTTCTTGTATCCCGCCGATTCCCCCGGATTGATCTTCAAAATAACCAGGTAGTTGTACAGGTGAACGTACAGGGTGCGCAGATCCTTGAGCGGGAAATGCGCCCGCTTTTCCTGGATCAGCTCCCGCAGCTCCTGGAAGTGGGTGTCGCCTTCCCGCTCGCGGGTCAGCATCTGCACTACCAGCCAGTACGCGCGGAGCAGCGGTTGGTCTAGCGCTTCGTGCCCGGCAATGAAGGCCTCCAGGGATTCCGGGAAATGGAGCTCCGCCCGCTTGGCATAAAAGCTGCGATAGCCGACCAGGTCGGCGTAGTTCCGGAGTTTCTCAAGTATGTAGAACCGGTCGAGCTGGGCATCCGATCCCGCGAGGTTGTCCAGCCCCACCTTTTTGGGCCGGGTGGATTCTTCAAACCGGTGATGCAGTCGCCTGAACCGGAAAGCCTCGTAGCGCAAATCCGCCGACATACGCCGGCATTTGGCCAGAATACCTTCCTGCTTTTTGACAACACCCGCAAAATGCTTCTTCCAGCTGCGGTGCTCGATCAGCGCCTTCAGCAGGTCGTTATTGACCGTCAGAGGGCTCTCTTTGCGCACTTCAAGGCTCAAAAAGGCGTAGATCAGCTGGATCAGGTCCGAGCTCAGCCGCCTGAGTTGCAGATCGTTGTAGGCATCTTCGGGAAAAAGGCGGTCCCAAACATAATGTTTGTCGAACCGTTTAACCAAGGCAGGTTGTTGGAAGGCTTCTTTTAACAAAGCAAGCAGGCTACACAGCTCTTCCTTTTCGTTGAAATAAGGCGAAGCAACAAAGCGCTCCAGCCGGTTCCACTGATGGCCGTTCAGCGGCTCCAACAATTGGACGAGTTTAGGGCTGAACATGAAAAATTCTTTGACAAATCAATCGATAAAACCTCTGCAAAATACAGATTATCAGTTTTTAACAAAAATGAGCAGCCGAAAAACATACGTACACTTTTGCAAAGCTGTTCTTCCGAATTTCGAAACGGGATCCGATTTTTGAAAAGAGCTCCAAACCTCTTGCCATGATACCAATGCTACGCGCCCTTCTGCTGGTGGTTGCAAGTGTGCTGCACCTCCAGGCTAATACCTGCCAGGCCAACTTCCTCTTCGGCTTTGTCGATGCTTCTACGGTCGTGTTCTACAACCAGTCGGAAAACCACCTGATCGCTTCCTGGGAATACAGCACCGACGACTACACCCTGGTGAATGAACATGGCGATGCCCGAACGGTAACTTTCCATGCCTTCCCCGTGGATGTATGCCTGATCGTCACGGGCAACAACAACTGCTCCGACACCCTTTGCCTCCAGATCTACCCCGGTTCGCCCCAGGACATGTGCATGACCGACTGCATCTGGCCCGGCGACACCAACGGCGATGGCAAAGCCAACGTGTACGATCTGCTCAACATCGGCCTGGGATTCAACGAAAGCGGCCCGGCCCGGGAAGATTTTCCCTCTTCCAATCCCAACACCTGGGCGCCGGCACATGGAGAGGACTGGGCACAGGACCTGGGAGGCGTCAATTACAAGCACTTCGATTGCAACGGGAGCGGAGAGGTCAACGAAGCAGATATCACGGCCATAGAAGAGAACTACAATCCGGGCTTCGACCCCCTGCCGGATACGCTGGACGGCGGATTGCCGATCTACCTGGAATTCGAGGATTCCATCGTATTCATTGACCCCAACGACCCGGAACCGGTGGTCGTGACGGCCAACCTCTTTCTGGGTACCTTCCAGCAGCCCGCACAGAACCTCCACGGCTTCGCCCTGGCGCTGAATTATCCCTTTGACTACGTGCAGGCCTTTACCGCTGAAGTGGATTACCGGGAATCCTCCTTTTTCGGCAATCTCAATGAGGTCGTTTCGGTCAAGCAGGATCTGTACCTGTCCAACCTGGGCCGCTACGACCTGGCGTACAGCCGCAAGAACGCCGACGGCGCCGAAGGCTACGGCATAGTGGCCGAAGTGAGCTTTATCGTGGAAGCGGACATCATTGACGGCAAGGGCAGCGCGGGCGATCAGAAGGTACCTTTCGAACTCAGCCTGGACAAGCTCCTGCTCCTGGATGCCGATGGCCTGCCTATAAACTGCCAGCTGCCCGATACGGCGGCTTATGTCACGCTGCACATCCAGGACCAGCTGGCTTCCACGAGCAATGAACAGGACGTGCTCAACCGCAAGCTCACCCTCGCCCCCAATCCCGCCTACGGGCGTACCTTTTTGCGCTGGGAGGTGACCGGTGAGGTCCTCATCCGGATCGTGGATGCCTCCGGCCGCGCCTTGCTTCAGCACCCCACTGCCGGACAAACGGCCGAGCTCAACACCTCCGCCTGGGCTCCGGGAGTGTACATCGTGCAGGTCGAATCGCGCGAGGGGCGCATGGTAAAAAAACTACTGGTCCGCTAAAGGAGGAAGAGCACCCTCAGGCCTTGCCCTGGTGGTCGCCGCCCACGACCACCACGATCTCCCCTTTGGCTACGCCCTCTCCTTCATCATAGTATTGCCGCAGCTCGGTCAGGCTGCCGCACCTCACCTCTTCGTGTACCTTGGTCAGCTCCCGGCACACGCAAGCCGGACGATCGGCACCGCAGTGTTCCGCCAGTTCGCGCAGGCAGCGCAGCAGCCGGTGGGGCGATTCGAACAGCACAAAGGTGCAGGGGAGCTGGGCCAGATAGGCCAGCCGCGTCCGGCGGCCTTTTTTGTGAGGCAGGAAGCCCTCGAAGAAAAAGCGGTCCGAAGGCAGTCCCGAAGCGACCAGGGCCGGCACCAGGGCCGTCGGGCCGGGCAGTACCTGTACCGCCAGGCCGGCCTGGCGGCAGGCGCGCACCAGCAGGAAGCCGGGATCGGAAATGCCTGGCGTGCCGGCATCGGTGATGAGCGCATAGCGCGCTCCACCGGCCAGGCCTTCCACCAGTTCTTGCGTGATGCGGTGTTCGTTGTGCGCATGGTAGCTGCGCAGGGGGGTGTCGATCTCGTAGTGGTCCAGCAGAACGCGGGACGTGCGGGTATCTTCAGCCAGAATGAGATCGGCCTCCCGGAGAACGCGAATGGCGCGCAGGGTCATGTCCTCCAGGTTGCCTATGGGGGTAGGCACCAGATAGAGCATGCTATTCGGAGATCGGATGAAGAGCGTACTCGTAGGTCTCCATGATGATGTTGGCCAGCAGTTTCTTGCAGGCCGTATCCACTTTTTCGCGGGCTTCCGCTTCGCTGGCGGCCTCCAGCCGCATCAGAATGTGCTTGCCGATGCGCACGTCCTCCACCCCGTGGATGTCCAGGTTTTTCATGTTGTTCGCCACCGTCTTACCCTGCGGGTCCAGGAGTTCTTTGTGGGGCATTACTTCAATTTCGGCCAGAAATTTCATGCGTTCGTTCTTGCGTTTTGCACCAGCGATAGGGCAATGTACAATAGGATGATGGCGGACAGCCCGCCTTCGCGCAACAGCACCAGCAGCAGCAGGGCTGCGCCGGCAAAGATAAACCGAATCTCGTTGCCTTCCCAGGCCAGGTCCTTCACTTTCAGGCTGAACATCGGCAGCTCGGCCACCAACAGATAGCAAAGCAAGGCGATGAGCGGGTACAGCAGCCAGCCCGAGAGCACGACCGGCTGCAGGCCCATCCGGTCCGAGAGATAGAGCAGCAGCAACCCGAGGACGAGCAGCGTATTGGCCGGCGTAGGCAGCCCGATAAAGCCCTCGCTTTGTCGCTCATCCAGGTTAAACTTGCCCAATCGCAAGGCGGAAAAAGCGGTCACTACAAAAGCGGGAGCAGCCGGCCAGTGGATCTGCTGCTGCGGCAGCGGAACGCCTTGCCCCTCGCTCAGCAGCGCATAGATCACTGCACCGGGCACCAGCCCGAAGGAGATCACATCCGCCAGGGAGTCCAGTTCCTTGCCCAGGGGCGAGGATACGCCCAGCGCCCGGGCTACCAGGCCATCCAGAAAGTCGGCCAGCGCTGCGCCGCCCACCAGCCAGCAGGCTTGCTCATAGCGCCCGAACAGTACGCTCGCAACGGCCAGGCAGCCCAGCAGCAGATTGAGCAGGGTGATCGTATGAGGCAACCAGGATCTCTTCATGCCAGGCCCTCCCAACAACATCTCGTCTGTATAGGCAGATGCCCGTTCATAAACGACGGATTTGCAGTTTTTCGATGGAAAACCATTATCTCCTTATACTTTTTCAAGGATAAAACGACCTTTTTCGGTTGGCATTTTATCCTTGAACCCGTATAAGAATGAGACCCAATCATTCGTAATTATTTGATTTTCAAAAATTAAAATTCGCCAGCTCTTTGGGCGGAAAATTCGGTGAATTTTCCGGATATACTCAACTCGAAGGGGTTGGGAGTCCCAAACCACTTGCTTGTCGATATAAAGACTCGGATTTAGGATAAACAAATTAGACCTTTTTATCCTAAATCTGGTATTAGGCGTGGTCGAGACCAGGGCGGAAGTTAAAACAACCTGAGATCAGGGATTGAACTAGTCACTAAATTGCTGAATGCCGAAACCTTGGGTCGTAAAAGGTAGATCGTAGTAAGACATGCTGACGTCCCTATATCCGCTACCGGGAGATTGAGACCAGACCACCATCGCGTTAAAGAATCGGCCATGCCCAACCTCGTGTTAAAAATAACAAAATGACGAGTCGATGCACCCGGGCGTAGATGATTCTGCGGCAGTTTTGCGTTTGTCCTAATGTATGAGCGACCTGAATGTACCAGTCCGTTTTCTTTGTCCGGCAATAGCGCAAACCGACTGTTAATGGTCGTATCTTCGCAAGGCGCCGGTCCGGTACCGGCCCGTATTAAAGAGCGAATTTGCGAGGCTATGAGATTATGTATACCCCTGGCCATCTGGTATATGGCAGCAGCCCTTTGGACGCCCCTGCTCGGGCAAGCGCCCAACGACGAGTGTCAAAGCGCCCTTCCCATCCCGGATGTCACCGACTGGTGCTCGGCAGTGGGCGCCTACTCCAACGAAGGCGCCACCCCCTCCGGCTTCGGGCAGGCATCCTGTTGGGAGAGCACCTCCAATGACGTCTGGTTCGTGTTTACGCCCATCGCTACTGACGTAAGCATCACGGTGATCGGCGATACGGACCAGGGCAGCGGCGGCACCCTTCAGCGGCCCGAAGTCGCCCTCTACACCGGTAATTGTCAGGGGATCATCACCGAATTGCGTTGCGACGAAAACATCAACAGCAATATCGTAGAATTATACAAGGGCGGCCTGCAGGTGGGCGTGCCCCACTTCATCCGGATACAGGGCGAGAACGGCGCCACCGGCACCTTCGAGTTGTGCATCAACAACTTTAACCCGCCGGTGCAGCCCGGCTCGGACTGCGTTATCGCCTCCGTGCTGTGCAACAAGGAAACCTTTACCGTAGACGACGTGGTGGGGCCGGGCAACGAACCCGACGAGGCCGGAACCTCCTCCTGCCTGGGAGCACTATCCATGGGCACTTCGGAATCCACCTCCCCCTGGTTCACCTGGCCGGCGGCCACCAGCGGCACGCTCACCTTCCCCCTTTCCCCTACCCATCCCTCGCACGCCCTGGACTTCGTCCCTTCCGCGCCTCCCGCCCGACTCCCCCCACGCGG
>JAJDFU010000209.1 GCA_020528935.1 Saprospiraceae bacterium
TGGTGTGGTTTGGGGGGGGGCTGTGCGGGGTAGTGGTGTGACGTTAGTTAGTTGGACGTGGACCGTGTCAGGTGGGTTCCTTCGGGTCGGGGGGCTGATAGGGGCTACCCAACGAAACTTTTGAAGGCTCCAAGACGTAGAAAGTGTGGGCTGCGTTAGTAAAAAAAAACAGCTTATGCGACTTGCGAAGATCCTTCTGTACATCCTCATCCCGGGTATGCTCTTGTTCCTGTTCCTGGCCCTGCGCCCCATCTCGGTGCATTCCCTGGCCGATTGCGGGGAGGCCGAAGGGGAGCTGCTGCGCCTGGAAGAAACGGGCGTGCGCGACCTGTCCCTTTGGATCGCCGGGGATGAGCGGCACTTTTACATCAACCGCGGCCTGGAAAAGGGCCTGGACCTGGATGCGCTGCAGGCCGGGCTGCTGGGCCGGCCCGTCACCCTGCACTACGCCCGCCACTGGACGCCGCTGGATCCCTTCTCCAACCACCGCCACGTAGTACAACTGGAAGCGGGCGGGGAATTGGTTTTCCGTGCGTTTTGAGAGAGAATGCTCCGGGGGTCAGTGCATCCGGTCGCCGCGGACCTCCAGCTTTTCCAGGACGGTGGCTTCGTAGGCCAGGTAGTCGGCCCAGCGCCGTCGGGTGGCCTCCTCGCCGCAGTACAGCCTGGCCAGGCGGATGAAGAGCTTGTAGTGGCCGGCTTCGGCCACCATGAAGGTGTGGTAGAAGTCGCGCAGGGATTCCTCGCCGATGTGGAGGGAGAGCAGGCGAAAGCGCTCGCAGGAGCGCGCTTCGATGAGGGCGCAGGTGAGCAGGCGCTCCAGCAGGCGCTCCTCGGGCCGGCCGCCCTTGCGCTGGAATTGCAGCAGGGCGTTGACGTACTCGTCCTTGCGCTGGCGGCCCAGGGGCAGGCCCCGCTTGTCGAGCTCGGCCAGCACCAGCCGGAAGTGGCCCCACTCCTCGGTGACGACGGGCGCCAGCTCGCGCACCAATTCCTCCCGCTCGGGATAGGCCTGGATGAGGGAAATGCAGGCCGTGGCCGCTTTCTGCTCGCAATAGGCGTGATCGGTGAGGATCTCGCCCAGGTCCATTTCCGCCAGGTTCACCCAGCGCGGGTCGGTGGGCAGCTGCAAGCCGAGTTTGGTGGTTTTCATAGGGCAAAGATAGGGTACTTGGAGCAGTCTGGGGGGAGTCTTTAGTCCTGAGTCTTTAGTCCTGAGTCCTGAGTCTTTAGTCTTGAGTCTTTAGTCCTGAGTCTTGAGTCTTTAGTCCTGAGTCTTTAGTCTTGAGTCTTTAGTCCTGAGTCTTGAGTCTTGAGTCTTTAGTCTTGAGTCTTGAGTCCGCAGTCTGCGCGGCGGTGCTGGGGGAGGTGTTTTGTAGTCTTTAGTGCGGAATGTGCGGCGCAAAAAAAACCGGCGGGAGATCGCATGGGTTTTCCGCCGGTCGGTTTGCCTTGCTGTGTTGGCCGGTTACTTCTTGCTCAGCAGGTAGAAGCGCGACTTGGCCTCGGGATCGGCATCGGAACGTTTCGTGCCGGAAGGATCCTTGCGATTGGTTTCCCAGCTGTCTTCCAGTTGCCAGCCCATCTCGTAGAGGTAGTTGAGCAGCAGTACCGGATTGTCGTACACGACGGCCTGGGGGCTTCCTGCTACGGTGAGCAGATAATCTTTGGGGCGTTGCTGTTCGCCGGGGTAGATGTACACCCGGCCGGTCTGTGGAACGTATTCCATCCCCATGAAGTTGGATTGCAGGGTGGCGAGGTCCAGCCCGCCCGCTACGAAACTCTGGGCGTCCGCAGCTGTAAGAAAGAGCCCGAAGAAAAGGGCTGCAAAAAATGATCGGATCATCGGTGTTCGTTTTTATTGTTGACGGAAAAATAGAAAAAACCTGCCAAACGGACCGTTGAAAACCCCTTCGCGGAAAAGCGCCAAAACCCTTATCTTTGTGCCCGATCTGGAAAAAGGGTGGCGGAAAGGGCGGTTGCGGGCCGCTGTTTCACACCCGAGCGCCCTGCCTCACGATGCTCTCGTAGTACAATGGATAGTACGTGGGTCTCCGGAACCCAAGATCTAGGTTCGATTCCTAGCGAGAGCACCAACGCCCGCGCAGGGCAAGCCCGGGGCTGCGCCTTTTCCCTGGGCTTTTTTGTTGGCGGCAGGGCCAACCCGCGGCGGACTTGTAGTGTTGTCTCCGCTGAAAACCGGTAACGGAAGCAGACTCGGATATGTCGGTACGCGTTCAGGAACTCAGCAAAGTCTTCGGCACCCAGCGGGCGGTGGACCAGGTGTCCTTCCAGGCCCGCGAGGGGGAGATCCTGGGCTTTCTGGGGCCCAACGGCGCCGGCAAGAGCACCTGCATGAAGATCATCACCACCTTCATTCCGCCCACGGCGGGCCGGGTGGAGGTATGCGGCCAGGACGTGCAGGCGCATCCGCTGGCCGTGCGCCGCCGCATCGGCTACCTGCCGGAGACCAACCCCCTGTACCGCGATATGTACGTGCGCGAGTACCTCCGCTTCATCGCCTCCCTGCACCGGCTGAAGGATGCCCGCACCCGGGTGCAGGCCATGATCGAGCAGACCGGTCTGGAGCGCGAGCAGCACAAGCGCATCGGCGCCCTGTCCAAGGGCTACCGGCAGCGCGTGGGCCTGGCCCAGGCCCTGATGCACGAT
The DNA here is from genome assembly GCA_020528935.1 of Saprospiraceae bacterium. GTDB lineage: Bacteria > Bacteroidota > Bacteroidia > Chitinophagales > Saprospiraceae > JAJDFU01. Next base: position 2,671 of record JAJDFU010000209.1, read on the forward strand.
CCCGAGGTGCTCATCCTGGACGAGCCCACTTCGGGCCTGGACCCCAACCAACTGGTGGAGATCCGCCGCCTGATCAGGGAGCTGGGCCGGAAGAAGACCGTGATCTTTTCCACGCACATCATGCAGGAGGTGCAGGCCCTCTGCGATCGCGTGCTCATTATCAGCAAGGGGCGCATCGTGGCCAACGATCCCATCGAGCGCCTGCAGCAGCGCATCTCCGGCGAGCGGCAGGTCACCGTCACCTTTGCCCAGCCCGTGCGCCGGGAGGCCCTGCTCAAGATCCGGCACGTGAAAGCGGCCAGCGAGCTGGGCGACAACCGCTGGAAGCTGAGCGCCGACGGCAGGCACGACATCCGGCCCGAGGTCTTCCGGTTTGCCGTACACCAAAAACTAACGCTGCTGGAGATGGTCCAGGAGCAATACAGCGTAGAAGATGTCTTTCAGCAACTTACCCGCTAGAGTGATCTTTTTGCTCGCGTTGTGGGGGATTGCTGTACCCGGGCAAGCCCAGGCCGACAGCGTGCTCATTACCAAGAATTACAAGTTTGAAGACGGGCTGTACTTTTCCCTGGGCGACTTTCAGCGCAACCGGCCGGCCGTACCCTGGAGCAAGGTGCAGGCCACCCTGGCCAGCAATCCGAAGACCTTCCTCATCCAGGTGGAGCGGCTGTACGCCGACAGCCTGGGCATCATCGATCCGGTGTCGCTCTGGGGGCTTTGCCTGAAGGGCATCCCCTACATTCGCCTGCCGGAAGGGGCCGCGGACAAGGAATTGCCCACCTTTGCCGGCATGCAGGTGCGCGGCCGCATCTGCTACTTCGAATACGCGCGGGATACGGTGTACCTGCGCGAGATGGCCGCCTACAACCCTCTGACGCGGCGGCCCTTCCGCCGCGGCCGGGTGCCTGTGGAGGAAACCCTGCTGTTCCGGTGCATGCTCGATTTCGAGACGGGCGAGGTCGCTCCTTTCGACCTTCCCCATTTTCTGGGGTGGATCCGCGAGGACGAGCGCCTGTACCGCACCTTTTCCGAGATGGATCCGGCCGATGCCGAAGGCAAGCTCTTCAAGGGCTTGCTCATCTACCTGGACCGCAATGCCTTGTTTCTGCCCCGAAACCCCACCCATCCCTGAACTATGTGGAGCATTTATCGCAAGGAACTCAATTCGTTTTTTTCTTCCCTCATCGGGTATATGGTGATCGGCGTCTTTCTGCTGGTCACGGGGCTGGTGCTGTTCGTCTTTCCGGACACCAGCCTGCTGGAGTACAACTACGCCACCCTGGGGCCGCTCTTCGATCTGGCGCCTTCGGTCTTTCTGTTTCTGATCCCGGCCATCACCATGCGCTCCTTTGCCGAGGAGAACCAGGCCGGGACCATCGAGCTGCTGACCACCAAGCCGCTGCGCGACCTGGACATCACCCTGGGCAAATTCCTGGCCAGCCTCACCCTGGTGGCTTTTGCCCTGCTGCCTACCTTCATCTTCTACTACACGGTGTACGAGCTGGGCATGCCGCGCGGCAACCTGGACAGCGGCGCGGCCATGGGGTCCTATCTGGGCCTGCTGCTGCTGGCCGCCGTCTTTGTGGCCATCGGCCTGTGGGTGTCTTCCCTCACGCAGAACCAGATCGTGGCCTTCATTCTGGGAGCGTTTTTCTGTTTTTTGGTGTATTCCGGTTTCGATTACTTCAGCCGCCTGCCGATCTTCGTAGGCCGGGCCGACGACCTGGTGGCAAAGCTGGGCATCTCGTACCACTACGCCTCCATCAGCCGCGGGCTGATCGACAGCCGCGACCTGGTGTACTTTTTGTCGGCTGCGGCCTTATTTCTCGCATTCACCCTGGTGAGCCTGGACCGGCGCCGGTGGTAAAACGTTTTCCATGCTGATGGCGAACCCAAAGCGATCCCGACGATATCAGACCCTGCTGCAGGCCCTCCTCTTCGCGGGCATCCTCCTGCTGCTCAATGTGCTGGCCAACGCTCGCCTGGGCGATACGGCCCTCTACGGGTTTCTGGACCTCACCGAGGAGAAGCGCTACACCCTCACGGAGCCCACGCGGGAGCTGCTGCGCGAGCTGGAAGACCCCCTCTACATCCGGGTGTTGCTGGCGGGCAAATTCCCCGCCGGCTTCAGGCGCCTGCAGGCCGCCACGCAGGAATTGCTCGACGATTTCCGCAGCGAGAACGGCCTGATCGAGTACGTATTCGAAAACCCCAGCGAAGGCAGCGTGGAGGAGATCAACGCCCTGCGCGAGGAGCTGGCCAAAGACGGCATCGTACCCACGCCCGTTCAGGTACGCGATGCCTCCGGGGTGAGCGAAAAGCTGATCTACCCCTATCTGCTGGTCAACTACAAGGGCCGGTTGACGCCGGTCATGATCCTGGAGAACGAAGTGCCGGGCATGGATCCCGAGCTGGTGATCAACAACTCCATTGCCCTGCTGGAGTACAAGCTGGCCAATGCCATTCAGAAGCTGCAGTACCGGGAAAAGCCCAACATCCTCTTCACTCAGGGCCACGGCGAGCTGGACGCCCTGGAGCGGCGCGACTGGGAGAGCAGCCTGCGGCAGTACTACGACACCGGACCCATCGTGCTGGACAGCATCGTATCGCTGCCCGATGAAGTGGCCGCCCTGGTGGTCGCCAAGCCCACGCGGCCGTTCTCGGAAAAGGACAAGTTCAAGATCGACCAGTACGTGATGAACGGGGGCAAGGTGCTGTGGCTGCTGGACAAGCTGGCCGTCAACCTCGACAGCTTGCGGCAGCGGGCCGAGTTTTTCCCGCCCGAATACGACCTCAACCTGGACGACCTCCTTTTTCGCTACGGTTTTCGCCTGCAGCCCAACCTGGTGCTGGACATCAACTGCTCGGAGATCCCCCTGGTGACCGGGCGGGTGGGCAATGCGCCGCAGTTCACCAATTTCGAATATCCCTACCACCTGGTCGTGATTCCCGATTCCGGGCATCCCGCCGTGAAGAACCTGGGGCCCATCAACCTGTTCTACGCCAACGCCATAGATACTACCGTGCAGGCCAAGTACCCCCTGCACAAGGAGGTGCTGCTGCATTCCAGCAGGAACAGCCGGGTGCAGTACCTGCCCGTGGGGCTCAACTTCGAGTTCCTGCGCTACGGCCTGGACCCCGCCAAGTTTGACAAGCCGCCCCAGCCGGTGGCCCTGGGCCTGGAGGGGCAGTTTGCCTCCCTGTACGAAAACCGGGTGACCGAAAGCATGCTGGCCGGCCTGGCCCAGCTGGACCTGGAGTTCCGCACGCAGAGCCCGCCCTCGCGCATGCTCGTCGTCTCGGACGGCGATATCGCCAAGAACCCCGTAAACCGCCGCGAGAACAAGCACGGCCCCCTGGGCTTCAACCGCTTCGAGCAGTACACTTTTGCCAATAAGGCCTTCCTGCTCAACGCCGTGGAGTACCTGCTGGACGAAAACCTCATCATCGAGGCGCGGGCCAAGGAGGTGAAGCTGCGCCTGCTCGACAAGGAGCGAACCCGCTCGGAGGCCCGCCTCTGGCAGTTCGTCAACCTGGGGCTGCCCCTGCTGTTGCTGGCCGCCTTCGGGCTGGGGTACCAGTTCGTTCGCCGGCGCCGCTACGGCCGTTCTTCAGCGGCCGCCTGACTTTAGGCTTATTTGCTGCAAACGCCCTATTATCGCATTCGCCAAAAAAAAGAGGAACTGCAATGAATCGAACGCTTTTGCTCCTGCTCGTTTTCGTCCTCCTCTCGGGGGTAGCCTATCTGATCTTCCCCCCCGGAACCCAAAGCCCGGCCAAGGGCGGCGCAGCCCGGGACCGGCAGTTTGCCGTCGAAGAGGTGGATCGCATCCACAAGATCTTTCTGGCCGACCGGCGCGGCAACAAGACCCTGCTGGAGCGCCAAAGCGACCACTGGACCGTGAACGGCGACCACAAGGCCCGGCCGGCGGCCGTCGAGGGCCTGCTGGATGCCGTGAGGCGCATCGAGCTGAAATTCATCCCCCCGCAGGCGGCCATCCAGAACATGATCGAAAGCCTGGCTGCCGACGGCATCAAGGTCGAGCTCTACGACCGGCAGGACGAGCTCATCAAGAGCTACTACGTGGGCGGCGCCACGGCCGACGAGCGCGGCACCTACATGATCATGGAGGATTCGGACAACCCCTACGTGGTGCACATTCCCTCCTGGGAGGGCAACGTGCGTTTTCGCTACAACCTGGTGGGCGACGACTGGCGCGATCGCACCATCTTCGGGGAAGATCCCCGGCAGATCGCTTCGGTGAGCGTGGAATACCCCAAGCAGCGGGGCGAGTCCTTCCGCCTGCAGCGGACGGGCGGCGGGTTTTCGGTAGAGCCCTTCTACGAACTCACGCCGGCCATCGAGCGGGCGATGCGCCCCGGCGCCGCCGAGGGCTATCTGGTGGGCTACGAGCGGGTCATCGCGACCGACTTCCGCAATGCCCTGGAGCAGAAGGACTCCATCTACCGGCAGGTGCCCTTCAGCATCATCCGCCTGGAAAAGCAGGACGGCAGCCGCAAGGAGGTGCGGGTGTGGCCCATCTACAACGAGTATTACGCCCAGGATCCCAAGACCGGCAAGCGCAGCTTCAGGCGGGAAATGGAGCGCTATTTCGTGGATCTCAACGGCGAGGACCTCTTCCTCATACAAAAGCATCTCATCGATCAGCTCTTCTGGAGTTATTCCTCCTTCTTTCAACCGCAGCCGGAAGAACAGCCCACCAGGCCCCTGGAAGGATAGGGGCTTGACCGGACCCGGCCGGCATCGTATTTTAGAGGCATGCGCTACTCCATCGTACCTTTGGCATTGCTCCTGCTGTTGTGCTGCAGCATGGTTCCGGCAGATACGCCGCCCTGGGGCTTTTACGGCCACCGCCGCATCAACCGCCTGGCGGTGTTCACCCTGCCGGCACCCCTGTCCGGCTTTTTCAAGAAACACATCGAATTCATCACCGAGCACGCTGTGGATCCCGACAAGCGCCGCTACGCCACCCGGCACGAGGCCGTGCGCCACTACATCGACATCGACCACTGGGGCGAGTATCCCTTTCCGGAGGTGCCCCGCAACTGGGTGGATGCCCTGGCCAGATACACCGATTTTTACGGCATCACCGCCGCGGGCGACAGCCTGCACCTGCTGGGCGACGGCCTCATCGAGTGGCGCGGCCGCGACACCCTGGCCTACCGGGATACGGTGCCGGCGCAGGACCGGCTTCTGGACCTGCGCCAAACCTCCCGCCGGCAGCTTCGCGGGCTCATCGCCGGGCGCATTCTGCCGCAGTACTACGAGGACGAGTGGGAGCTCCATCCCGACACCCTGGCCCTGGTACTGGGTCTGCAGCTGCCCGATGGCCTGGCGCGCATCGCCGCCGTGGACCGCTTTTCGCCTTACGGCATTGTGCCCTACCACCTGGTGGTACAACAAAACCGGCTGACGGAGGCCTTCCGCCAGAAGAGCGTGGGGCGCATCCTCCGCCTGGCCGCCGAGATGGGGCACTACCTGGGCGACGCCCACGTCCCCCTGCACACTACCGCCAACTACAACGGCCAGCTCACCAACCAGATCGGCATCCACGCCTTCTGGGAAAGCCGCATTCCGGAGCTCTTTGCCGACGAGGAATACGACTACTTCGTGGGCGCGGCCACCTACATCGCCGATCCGAAGGCCTACTTCTGGGAGGTTGTACTCGCCAGCCACCGCATGGTAGATTCCGTACTGACCATCGAAAAGGAACTGAGCCGCACCTATCCGCGCGACCAGCAGTACTGCTTCGCGGAGCGCCTGGGGCGAACCATACGCACGCAATGCCCGGAATACGCCCGCGCCTATCAGGAGGCGCTCAACGGCCAGGTGGAGCGCCGCATGCGCGCGACCATCCGCGCCGTGGGCAGCAGCTGGTACACGGCCTGGGTGGATGCGGGGCAGCCCGACCTGACCAGGGAGGGGGAAAGCCTGGACGAACAGGAGCGACGCGAGCTGGAAGAGCTGGAGGCCGCCTTTCGCAAGGGCGAGGCCAAGGGACGGCTGCACGAATAGGCTTGGCCATATCGCGATCTGGCTTATTTTTGCGGCCATGAAAAATACAATCAGCCTGCTGCTGAAGGGCATGGCGATGGGTATGGCCGAGGTCGTGCCCGGCGTATCCGGCGGTACCATTGCGTTCATTACCGGCATTTACGAGACCCTCATCCGCACCATCAAATCGGTGCTCAGCCCCGAACCCTGGCGAAAGCTGCTTCGGGAGGGAATACCCGCTGCCTGGGATGCGGCCAACGGCGGATTTCTCTTTGCCCTGCTGGCCGGCATGGTGCTGGGTATTGTGGCCGGCGTGTTCGGCATCAGCTACCTGCTGGAGCATTTTCCGCCCATCGTCTGGGCCTTCTTTTTCGGCCTCATCATCGCCTCGGCCATTTACATCAGCCGGCAGGTGAGCCGCTGGACACCTCAGGTGCTGGCGGCTCTGGTCTTCGGCATCCTGGTGTCCTATTTCATCACGCAGGCCAGTCCGGCCCAGGGGCCGGAGAGCTGGTGGTTTGTCTTCCTGTCGGGCATGGTGGCCATATCGGCCCTCATCCTGCCGGGCATATCCGGCAGTTTTATTCTCCTGCTGCTGGGGATGTATACCCTCGTCATCGGCACCGTGAAATCGGTATTGGAGACCTTTGCGATGGCGGACGTGCTCCTGCTGGCCGTTTTTGCGCTGGGCTGCCTGTTTGGGCTGGCCACCTTTTCGCGGGTCCTGTCCTGGCTGTTCGCCCGCCATCGCGAGCTCACCCTGGCCGGCCTCACCGGCTTCATGATCGGATCCCTGCCCAAGATCTGGCCCTGGCGCAACGTGGTGCAATACCGCACCAACAGCAGCGGCGAGCAGGTGCCCTTTCTGGAGGACAACGTGCTGCCGGCCGTGTATGCCGGCGAGCCCTACCTGCTGTGGGCCGTGCTGGCCGGCCTGGCCGGATTCGGCCTCGTCTTCGCCCTGGAAGCCCTGGACCGCGCCTATCGAACGACCTGACCCATGCCCGATTACGGACTCATCGGCTACCCCCTGTCGCATTCCTTTTCCAGGGCCTATTTCACGGAGAAATTCGAACGGCTGGGCCTGGGCGATCACCGCTACCACCTCTTCCCGCTGCCGCGGATCCAAGAGCTGCCGGAGCTGATCCGGGCCCACCCCCGGCCGCGGGGGCCCAACGTGACCCTTCCCCACAGGCAACCCCTACTGCGCTTCCTGGAAGCGCACAGCCCGGGCGCCGGGCGGAGGGGCCCCCTCAAGACCACGCGCCGGGGGGAGGGGACCCCTACGCGGA
>JAJDFU010000671.1 GCA_020528935.1 Saprospiraceae bacterium
GCCCATGCTGTTGTAGAGGTAGCCGAGGTTGATGTAATAGCCCTTGGCAAAGGTGTAGTCGAGCCCCAGGGTGGCCGCGAAGGCATCGCGGGCGGGCTTGCCGTTGTGTTCGTACAGGCTGTCGGGCAGGGCGAGGAAGTAGGTGGCCTCGCCCTTCAGGCCGGCATCGCCCAGGTTGCCGGCAAAGCCGAGACCGAAGACGAGGTCTTCCCGCGCGTAGCCGCCCAGCAGTTGGATGTCGTAGGTCCATTGGTTGAACTGGTACTTGCCGGCGATTACCGCCTCGTCGAAATCCGTGAAAAAGCGCGAGGCCAGCTCGATGCTGGACGAAAAGCCGGTGTATCGCCGGATGCGCACCGCATCGCTGCCGGGTCGCTCCTCGTAGTCGAAATCCGTGAAGGAAAAGGCGTTGAAGATGTCGTTGGGGTTCCACACGCTGCTGATGCCCCAGTTGATGCGCTGGCGGCCGGCGGTCACCTCCCAGTCGCCCTTGACCCACTGCAGGCTGAGGCGGTCCAGCATGCTGTGGATGACGGCGGCATTCTCGTCCAGCAACACCAGGGAGAGGTCGAAGTAATCGTTGTTCACATTGTCCACCAGGCCGGCAAAGTCGGGGGAGGCTTTCACCAGGTCGCCGTAGAAGATGCGGGTGCGCAGCTCGGCCCGGAAGGTAAACTGATCGCTGATGTACCAGCGGAAATTGAGGCGGTTGTGCACCAGATTGTCCAGCAGAAAGGTATCCACCAGGGCAAAGCTGCCGTTCTGGATAGCCGGATAGGACTCGTTGAAGAACAGCAGGGTCTGCATGTCCTTCAGGTAGCCGGTAAGCTGCCAGTTTTTGGGCGGGTCGTCCTGGGCATGGCTGAGTATGGGCAGAAAGGCCAGGGCGATGAGCAGGCTACGGATTGCATACACAGATTTTGGCAAGGGAATCATGATGCCGTCGGTTTTTTCTTGCAAGCGGGCACCATGTCACGCCCGCACCTCATCGTCCACTACTTTTCCGTCATCTACCGTGACTACCCGGCGGGCGCGGTCGATCACCCGCTGATCGTGGGTGCTGAAGATGAAGGTGGTGCCTTCCTTGCGGTTGAGCTCGGCCATGATGTCGAGCAGGTTGGTCGTGGAGGCGGAGTCCAGGCTGGCGGTGGGTTCGTCGGCCAGCACGAATTTGGGCTTGGGCGCCAGGGCCCGGGCCACGGCCACCCGCTGCTGCTGACCGCCGGAGAGCTCGTTGGGCCGCTTGTCGATCTTGTCGTCCAGGCCCACCTCATGCAGCAGCTTCAGGGCGCGTTGCTCGCGCTCGGCTTTGGGGCGCTTTTGCAGCAGCATGACGAAGGCTACATTCTCGCGGGCCGTGAGCACCGGGATGAGGTTGAAGTACTGAAAGACGAAGCCGATGTGATTTTTGCGGAAGTCGATCAGCTCGTTCTCGCTCAGCAGGGCGATGTCCTGCCCGTCGACGGTCACCTCACCTTTCGTGGGCCGGTCCAGCCCGCCGATGATGTTGAGCAGGGTGGTCTTGCCGGAGCCGGAAGGGCCTACGATGGCAGTGAACTCGCCGGGTTCGATGACGAGGTCCACTCCGTTGAGGGCATGGACCGGGATCCGGTCGGGATTGTACACCTTGGTGACCCCCTTGGTGGTGATGATACTCATGGCTGTGGTTTGGTTTTGGTCCAGGCGAGGAGTTGCAGGCCGTTGAGGCTGAACGCCCGGCTGGGCTGAAATTGATTTTTTTGGAGTACGCGCTGTGAGGCGCGGTTGTCCACTGGCGTAAGGGCGGAGATCTCCCGCAGCGCCGGATGCTCGAAGGCCCAGCGGCAGAGGCCGCCCAGGGCCTCGGTAGCGAAGCCTCGCCCACGGTAGCGTTCGTCGATGGCGTAGCCCACGGTGACCCGGCCGTCCGCGTCCGGCAGGCCGTTGAAGCCCATACCGCCTATGGATCGGTTTTCGGCCGTCAGGACGATCTCCCAGTTCGTGCCCCAGGCGTAATCGGCCGGGTGAGTACGGGCGTAGTTCAGCCAGAACCGCATTGCATCGCGGTACTCCCTGCGGTAAGCCGCCGAATGCTCCAGGCCGGATCGTTTCAGGCCGAGGTAGTCCTCCATCTGCGGCCGGCCGGTCTGCAGTCGTTCCAGATCCTCCCGGTCCAGGGGCAACAGCAGCAGGCGACCGGTGCGCAGCGAGATCGAGATCAAAGGTTTCATGGTTTCTGTCTTGCACTCATTCAATATTCCATCTATATCTTCCGTATCGCTTCCACCGGGCGCAGGCGAATGGCGCGCCAGGCCGGGTAGAGCGAAGCCAGCAGCGCGGTGATACCCACGGCGATGGGCACCTGCCAGTAGACCGAGGGGGGGAGCTCGAAATAGATCACGGGCGACATGCCGTACTGGGCCAGGCTGCTGGAGTAGGCCGACAGATCGAGGCCGTTTCGGCCCAGGTAATGCACGGTGGCCCAGCCCAGGAGGAGCCCCAGGGGTACGCCGATGATGCTGAGCAGGAGGGTTTCCTGCACGATCATGCCGAAGACCCGGGCTTTGTTCATGCCCACGGCCATGAGCATGCCCAGCTCGCGGGTGCGTTCCAGTATGGCCATGAGCATGGTATTGACGATGCCGAAGATCAGGGCCAGCATGATGACCGTGAGGTAGATGAGCGAGAGATACTGGATCTGCGACTCGTACAGTTCCAGCTCCGGCGCCAGCTCGCGATAGGTCTGCACCTTCATGCCGGGAAAGCGCTCGGCCAGGGCCGCAGCTACTTCCGGGCTGGCTTCGGCCTGGCTGAGCAGGATGGCCAGCTCGTGCGCCATCGGCTGGGGCGGCAGGCTGTCCGCGCCTTCGGTCAGCAGGCGGTTGAGGTCCCTGCGCTGTACGAAGACGTGGCCTTCGTCGAAGGGGGCGTTGCCGGTATCGAACAGGCCCACCACGCGAAAGGCCCCGGCCGTGATGTCGCGATCCAGGTTCTGGAAGGTGAGCACCACTTTGTTGCGCAGCCCCACCTTGATCTTTTCGGCCAGCTTGCGGCTGATCAGGATCTGGTTCTTGCGGTCGCCCTCAAAATAGGTGCCCTCCACGATCTGCTGGTCCAGGGCGGAGGTGCGCTGCTCCTGCTCAGGCTCTACCGCCTTGATGAGGATGCCGCGCGCGGCCTGGGGCGAGGAGAGCATGCCCTGGGCGATGCTGCGGGTGCTCACAGCCTCGACAAAGGGCGCTCGCTGAGCTTGCTTCACCATTTCTTCGGGATGTGCCAGGGTGTATTTCGCCTGATAATCTTCCCGGAACTCCGGATGGTGCACCTGTACGTGGGAGGTGACGTGCTGTACGGCCTCCGATACGTAGCTCTGTACCATGCCCGTGGCAAAGCCCGTCATGGCCATGGCCGCCCAGATGCCCAGGGCGATCGCCAGGATCACCACCAGGGAGCGGGTGGTGTTGCGCCAAATGTTTCGCCAGGCTATCAGCGTGATCATAGGTTTCGTTTAAAAAAAATTAAGCGTCCATCTACCAACTCCTCTATATCCTTTACCTGCTCAACCATTTCGCATGGCCTCCACC
>JAJDFU010000303.1 GCA_020528935.1 Saprospiraceae bacterium
TACCGGGCCGGTGGGGCGCGGGGCCCGCGGGCGGGAGAGGGTGCCGGTAACGCCATGCCCGTACAAGGCCAGTCCCGGACGCACCAGATCAAACGGGTAGGGCGTGAAGCGCGCAAGTCCGCTGCGATTGGGCACATGCCGCAGCGGGGGGTAGCCCAGGACCCGGGCAAGGCGCTCGTAGCCTTCCAGGAAGGTCTCGACCTGCCGCCGGGTAAATGCGTCCTCCGACTCGTCTTCGCTGGCGGCCAGATGAGTCATCACACTGGCCACCAGGAGTTCCGGCCGGGAGCGGAGCTGCTCCAGGAGGTCGCCCCACTGGTCGGGCGCAAAGCCCAGCCGGCGCATTCCCGTATCCAGTTTGAGATGGAAGGGAAGGGCCTCGCCGGAGCGATCCGAAAAAGCGAGGAAAGAGCGCAACATGGCGGGGGAGTAGATCTCCGGCTCGAGGCGATAGCGAAGCATGGCTTCGTAATCGGCGGGCTCGGGATTGAGTACCAGTATAGGCGACTGGATGCCACCCTGGCGCAGTTCGATGCCCTCGTCGGTATAGGCTACGCCCAGGTAGCTCACTTTGTGGTATTCCAGCAAGCGGGCCACCTCCATGCTGCCGGTGCCGTAGGCTTCGGCTTTGACCATGACCATCATGCCTACCCGGGGCTTCAGGAGGCGGTGGTAGGTGTTGAGGTTTTTGGCCATGGCCGTCAGGTCCACCTCCAGGGTGGCGCGATGGGCTGTGCGGGCCAGCCTTCGGGCCAGGTATTCGAAGCCGAATCGCCGGGCGCCTTTTAGCAAAATGGTTTCCTCCCGAAAAGGGAGGCGGTCCAGTTGCCTGGCCAGCGCGGCGGTATCTTCAAAAAAATGCGCTTCCAGGGAGGGCGGCAGGAGTTGTTTGAGTATCGGCATGTCGCTGCCCACGCCCAGCAGGCGATCTACCTGTTTTTCGGTCAGCAACCCGGCCACGCGGCGATAGAGCTCGGCTTTGGGCAGGCCGCTTTGCAGCAGGTCGGACAGGATGAGGGTGCGCCGCCCGTTGCGGGTCTGCTGCCCCATGAAATCCAGGGCGATACCCAGGGAGGTGAGGTCGCTGTTGTAGCTGTCGTTGATGAGTCGGCAGCCGCGTATGCCTTCCAGCAGCTCCAGGCGCATTTCCACGGGCTCCAGTCTGGCCAGGCGGGCAGCGATCTGGGTTTGGCTGTAGCCCAGCTGCAGCAGCAGGCACCAACAGCTGACCGCGTTTTCCAGGGAGGCGCGATCCGAAAAGGGGATGCGCATGCGCCAGGGGGTTCCCCGGTATTGCGCGTGAAGCATGGTGGAGCCGTCGGGCTGCTGGGCACAGTTCGAGATCTTCAGGTCGGCATCCGACTCGAAAGACCAGGTAAAGCAGGGAACTCCCAGCCGGTCTACTTCTTTTCGAAGCTGCGGATCATCCAGGTTGGCGATGAGCAGCTCTACCTCCCGGAACAACCGGCACTTTTCCCGCATCTTATGCTGGGAGTCCCGGAAGCCTTCGTCGTGGGCGTCTCCGATGTTGGTCAGTATGCCTATCGTAGGCTGGATCACGCGTTGCAGGCGGTCCATTTCGCCGGGCAGGGAGATGCCCGCCTCGAACAGGGCCAGATCGTGCTCTTTTTGGAGCTGCCACACCGACAGGGGCACGCCAACCTGGGAGTTGTAGCTCCTGGGGCTGCGCACGATGTGGTAGTCGGCCTGCAGGAGCTGGTACAGCCATTCCTTGACGATGGTCTTACCGTTGCTGCCGGTAATGCCGACCACGGGCAGATGGAAATGCTGCCGGTGCCAGCCCGCCAGTTCCTGCAGGCCCTTCAGCGTGTCTTCCACTTGCAGGAAGGATGCCTCCGGAAAGGATTCGCAGGTGAAGTGCGTACTGGTGAGAAAAGCCCGCACCCCCCGTTCGTACAGCTCTTCAATGTAGTCGTGTCCGTTGTGCCGCTGGCCCTCAATGGCTACGAAAAGCACACCTTCGGGATGGAACAGGCGCCGGCTGTCCAGCAGGATGGATCGTATGTTCGGCCTTGGGGCGGGGCCCTTGAGCGCGGCATTCAGGGCCTCCGCGATCTGGGCGAGGGGGTAACTCATGATGATCTACAGGTCATATCCGATGTCGCCTCGAAAATATTTGCCTTCGAACTCTATTAACCGAATGTGGGTGTAGGTTGTTTTGAGGGCCTGAGAAACGGTATCGGCCAGGCTGGTCACGGCCAGTACGCGGCCTCCGCTGGTGCGCACTTCCCCGCCTTGGCGGGTGGTGCCGGCGTGGAAGATCAGGCTGTCTGCGGGCCGGTCCAGCCCGCGAATGGCCTTGCCTTTTTCGTAAGGGCCGGGATAGCCGCCGGACACGAGTATAACGGCTGCGGCGGCCTGCGGATCTTTTTCTATGGACACCTGGCTGAGCCGGCCTTGCAGCAGGGCCTCGAACAGCTCCAGCAGGTCGTTTTGCAGGCGCGGAAAGACCACCTGGGTCTCGGGGTCGCCCATCCGGCAATTGTATTCGATGACGTGCGGTTCGCCCTTGACCTCGATGAGGCCAAAAAAGAGAAACCCCCGGTAGCGCAGGCCTTCCTCCCGGATGCCCTGCATGGTGGGTTGCACGATGCGGGTTTCTACCTTTTGCAGCAGGGCTTCATCCACAAAGGATACCGGCGAGACGGAGCCCATGCCGCCGGTATTGAGCCCGGTATCGCCTTCGCCCACGCGTTTGTAGTCCTTGGCTACGGGCAGCAAGGCGTAGGCGGAGCCGTCCGTGAGTGCGAAGACGCTGAACTCCCGTCCGGACAAAAAAGCTTCCACCACCACCGTCTTACCGGCGGCCCCGAACTTGCCCTCGAGCATGGCCCGAAACTCCCGCTGTGCTTCGGCGGGGTCGTCCAGGATGAGCACCCCTTTGCCGGCAGCCAGCCCATCGGCTTTGAGTACGATGGGCGTGGGGCATTCGGCCAGGTAGGCCAGCCCCCCTTCCAGTTGGCCGGCGGAAAACCCCCGGTAGGCCCCCCTAGGTCTGCCGTGGCCCTGCCTGCAGGCTTTGCGGAAGGCCTTCCTGCCCTCCAGGCGGCCCCCCTCCCGGTGCGGGCCGACGAGGCCGATGTGCTGAAGGGCCGGATCGGCGGCAAAGAAATCGGCGATGCCCCGAACCAACGGCTCTTCCGGGCCTACGACGACGAGCTCCACCTCCTTTTCCAGGGCAAACTGCGCCACGGCCGGAAAGTCGTTGGGGGAGATCGGTACATTCTGTCCCAGTTCTGCCGTGCCGGCATTGCCGGGCGCGATAAAGAGTTTCTGGCAACGGGGACTTTGTGCCATTTTCCAGGCAAAGGCGTGTTCCCGGCCTCCGCTGCCCAGCAGCATTACCTTCATGAGCGGGGTTTTGCACCAAAGATAAATATCTGAAGAGTACTGCCCTGCCGATCTGGTTCATTGCCGCAGAATAGCTACTTTTGCCGCGGTTTTGAAAACGGACTGCCGAGTCATGATCGCATACCTCCGGGTGCGGATTACCTTCAAGTCACCGACCTACATCGTAGTGGAAGCCGGCGGGGTGGG
>JAJDFU010000352.1:0-7301 GCA_020528935.1 Saprospiraceae bacterium
CCTCAACAACGAGCAAAAACTGCGCCGCTTCCGCACCAATGCGTTGGAACAGGCACGCCGCTTTGACATCAACAACATTCTGCCCGAATACGAAGCCTATTACGAAGAGGTGATCCAGACCTCCGTATATGCCTGATCCGCTGCGGCCCGGCTACAGCTTTTTGCGCGGCACGGTGATGTTGGGCGAAGTGATGTAGCGGGGAGCGTAGGTGGCCAGCTCGGCAAACCGCTTTTGCCTGAAGTGCTGCCAGCCGGGGGCGATCATGTGCCCGGCCGAGGCGCGAATGCCGGTGGGCTGCACTGCATCGCCCAGCAGGTCCACGGCCTTCTTTTCGCCGGACCCCCCAATCAGCACGGGGCGATCCTGAGCAAACTCCGTGAGGGCCGGCCGGAGGGTGGCGAGTTCCGGCGCTCTCCGGAGCACCAGATCGTGGGTGTACCAGGCCAGATACACGTCCTGTCGCCGGGCGTCGATCATGGGGGCCAGCAGGCAATCGCTGCAGTGAGGATGGAGTTGCTGCATGCCATAGGCCAGGGTGTACAGCGAGGGCAGGGCGATCAGGGGTTTTTGCAAGGCATAGCAGATGCCCTTGGCCGTGGAGGTGCTCACCCGCAGCGAAGTATAGGAGCCCGGACCATCGCTCACCACTACGGCCGACAAGGCCTTCAGGCTGGTGCCCGCTCGTTCTACAGCTGCCTGTATGAGAAGCGTGGCCTGTTCGGTATGTACAAAGGGGGCATCGGACTCTTCCAGGCTCAGCAAGCGGTCGCCTTCGCTGACGGCTGCAGAGCAGTACGCACCGGAACCTTCGAGAAAAAGGAGATAGGCCTGTCTCATCCGGCTAAAAATAGTAAAAGCCGCCAACGGGCCGGAATTCGTAACTTTGTTCATCGCCTGAAGAAGCAGACATGATCGACAAACTACAAGCTATAAAAGACCACTATCGCGATCTGGAAGAGAAGCTGGCCGATCCACAGCTGATGGAGGATATGGACCGCTATCGCAAGCTGAGCAAGGAATACAAAGACCTCAGGGAGATCGTACAGGCATCCGAGCAGTACGCCGAGTTGGTCGAGAATATTCGCACGGCCAGGGAAATGCTCAAGGATCCGGAAATGCGGGAAATGGCCCAGCAGGAACTTGGCGAACTGGAGCCTGCACAGGCCGAAATGGAAGAGCGCATCAAGCTGATGCTCATTCCCAAAGACCCACAGGATGCCCGCGATGTGCTGGTGGAGATCCGATCGGGCACGGGCGGCGACGAGGCCAGCCTCTTTGCCGGCGACCTTTACCGCATGTACATCAAGTTTTTTGAGCAGAAAGGCTGGACGGTAGAGGTTATCGATGAAAACGAGGGCACCGTTGGCGGGTACAATCGCATTATACTGGAAGTATCCGGCGAAGACGTGTACGGGCAGCTCAAATTCGAGTCCGGTGCGCATCGCGTACAGCGGGTACCCAAAACCGAATCCCAGGGCCGCGTGCACACCTCCGCAGCTACGGTGGCCGTCATCCCCAAGCTGGAGATGGAAGACGTCAACATCAACAAGGCCGACCTGAAGGTGGATACCTTTCGCTCCAGCGGCGCCGGCGGACAGCACGTCAACAAGACCGAATCCGGCGTGCGCTTTACCCACCTGCCCACCGGTATCGTGGCCGAGAGTACCGACGGCCGCTCCCAGATCAAGAACCGGGAGATCGCCCTGCAGCGCCTCTACCAGAAGATCCAGGAGGTTCAGCGGGCCGAACACGAGTCCAGGATGGCGGCCCAGCGCAAGTCCCTGGTGGGCTCCGGCGACCGCTCCGATAAGATCCGCACCTACAATTATCCTCAGAACAGGGTAACCGATCACCGCCTGGAAGGGGATCAGAAAAACTTCAACCTCCAGCAGGTAGTGGACGGCGACCTGGGGCCCATCCTGGAAGCCCTGCAAATGGCCGAAAACGCCGAGCGCATGAAGGCCGGCGAAGAGGAGCTGATCTGACCGCTTCGCGGATGTACCTAAAAGTCGGTGCCGAGGGAAAAATAAAAGCGCGGGTCCTGGATCTGGCGGGTCTCTATGCCCCAGGCGTAATCGAAGCGCAGGAAATAACCGAACACCTTCGTGCGAGCACCCACGCCGTAACCCGCCACCAGCGGGTCGCGGAAGAACTTCACCCGGATGTTGATCAGGTTCTCGCCCTCTTCATTGATGTTGAGGGGATTGTCTTCGCTGAAGGGCGACGACCCTTCCCAGGCGGTTCCGGCGTCGAAAAAGCCGACGACCTGGAAGTTGCGCAGAAAGGAGGATTTGATCCGCCGGATCAAGTACTTGAAGACCGGAATGCGCACTTCGGCATTGACCAGGGCGTAAGTGCTTCCGTTGCGTATGTTGAAGGGGAAGCCGCGCAGGGGAGCCGCCAGGGCCTGAAAGGCATAGGTCGCATCGGTGGGTGAGGGCGTGGGGATGTTTTCGCTGAAGGAGGGGAACAGCCAATTGTCTACGCCCCCCAGGTAATAGATGATGCGCTCCTGGCCGAAACTGGTAGCCCCGGCGGCACGCATGGCGATCACCGAGTGCTTGAGCAGGCGCTGGTAGTGCCGGAAATCGAAGCCGATCACGCCCATGTAGCCCTCCCCGAAATCAAAACTGAATCCGTCCAGTACCTGCACATTGAAGCGTTTGTACACTTCGGCAAAAACCTTGTAGCGGGTGCCGTTGAGAATGTTCAGGCTCACCTCCAGGGTGTTGTCGAAGACGTACTCCAGGCGAAGGCCCACGCGCTGCTGGCTCTGGGTGGGGGTTTCGAGGGAGGTGCGCTCGGAGGCCAGCTGCGTGACGCGGTCGTCGCGCAGGGTGACGCGGGTGCGAATGCTGCGGAAAATATCCAGGGGGTAGCGCAACTCCACCTGGCCCAGGAGAATGCGATTCTTGGCCCGTTGGGGGATGTTGTTCAGGGCGGGCTGATCGATGCGCTGGCTCCGCCGGTACACGGCGTACTCCTTGTCGATGCGTTTCTTTTTATCGCGAAACAGCAGGTAGTATTCGGATCCGTCGAAGGTGGTGGGCACTCGCACGCCGCCTTCAAACTCGTAATCCTCAAACAGGTCTTTCCAGTTGCCCTTCAGGAATATGCCGGGCGGCGGATATCCGAACTGATCCGGCGAGGCGGCAAAGGTGTTGAGCCCCTCAAACAGCAGGCTGTTGTCCAGCTGGAGGGTGACGAAATCGGTGCGGAACTTAAGCCGGTAGGGGGTGATCTTTCCGGGGCGGAAGCGGTAAATATCCGCTGCCGGCCGAGACTGGGCCGTTCCGGCCTGGGTGTCGTCCAGTATGCTGATCTGGGGCGGTACGGTATCCGCTTCGGTGCGTTCCGCTTCGGTGATGGTTACCTGGGGGGCCTCTTCCTCGTCGTCGAACTCACTCTGGAAAAGGTAGTTGTCCACGTCGATTTTGCCGGTGTCGGGCTCGGGCTTGGAGATGGGCGGCATCTGAGGCTCGTCGGGCTTGGGCGTGGGGATGCGCTTTTGCTCCCGCAGGATGTTGTCGAACGGGGGTTCCTCAAATTCGCCCGAGGCCTTTCGTTCGGCCAGGCTCAGGTAGCTTTTCAGGTAGTCTGTCGGCGGGGCATCCACGCTTTTCTCCGGCTCCAGAGGCAGGGTGAATATTTCGGGTGTTCCGTTGGTCGTATACACCTCCACTACCTTGCCGGCCCGCGGTGCGGCATCCTGCTGCTGGATGCTGCGCGAGCGGTTGGTGTTGTTGTGTTTTACGGCCCGCGTCTTGATCACGGGCTCCAGGGTTATGGTATCGATCAGGGTGCTGTCCAGCCCGGTCAGGGTGGAGTCGGCATGGATGCGAATGTTGTCGCCGTCAATGAGGGTGATGACCTTTTCGTAGTGGTGGATGTATTCTTCCAGGCGGGCGACTTCCCGGTTGTAGATGCCACTGCGGTCGCTCAGGTAGCCGAAATAGCTGGTATCAATGGCGATGGGCTGGCGCTCGTTGGCCAGGGGCGTATTGGTCACGCGCACCAGCTCGCGCTCCGTGCCGCTCAGGTCCATGAAGTACAAGTCGAAGGAATTGATGGGCAGTACGGTGTCGAGCTTGACCGTCTGCAGGATGCTGTCGGGCCGGTTGGAGGCAAAGAGGATGCCCCGGCGTTTGCCCACCCGCGCAAAACGGGCATCCAGGTCGTCCCAGATGTCGTTGGTCAGCCGCTGGCTCTGGCGGGTGTTGAGGTAGTACATGTACAGATCGGAAAATCCCCGTATGGCGCCGGAAAAGATAAGGGTGTTGGGCGAGGTGTAATCCATGGAGTACACCCGCTGAAAGCGGGTGGCCAGCTCTTCCTTGACCTTTTTGTTGTTGGTCAGGTCGATGCGGAGCAGGCGCGGTATATCCCGCTTCTCGTACAGGATGGCGATTTCCTGGTTGTTGGGATTCCAGGCCAGTAAGGGGTAGTTGTAGTCCGTAGCCTGGAAGGCGTTGCGGAAGCCCCTTTTGAATATGCGCTTGCGCTCGCCGGTGGCCAGGTCCTGCAGATATACCTTGTATTTGCCGATCTCGTTGGTGACGTACAGCAGCTTTCGGCCGTCCGGGCTCAGCTTGGCCTGCGTGACGGGCAGTTGGCGCTTGTTCCTGAATTCCACTTTCCCCTCCTGGGGATAGGTGCGCTCGGCGGCTTCGGTCTGGTAGCGATCCAGGAAGTAGTACTTCCAGTTTTCGACGACCATCTCGTAGGGGCTGCCCAGCACGTAGAGGAAGCCGCTCTCGATACTGCGGTTGATGCGCGTGAGATACAGCAGGTTGGATACGGTAGAGGGGCCGAAATTCTCGCTGATGAAGTACCACATGGAATGCCCGGCCAGCTTGGGATGCTCCTCGGCAAAGCGATCGAAACCCTCGAAATCCTCGTCGGTGATGCGCTCGCGCAGCTCTTCGTCCAGCCGGGTATTCCAGGGGTCTCCCACGTAGGCTACCAGGCCCTGCTTGAACCACTCCGGCAGGTTCATCATCACGGCATTCTGTACGATTTCCTGCAGGCTGGAGCCGAAAAGCATGGACTCCATGAATACCGAAGAAATACCCTCGCGGATCTGCCGGCGCAGGTGGTTGTGGTCCCCGTTGAAGTAGATGAAGATCTTGCTGCCCACGATCTTGGTCTGGCCGCCGGTATTCATGAAGGCCTCCTCACTGCCGATATTGCTTTGTTTGAGGTCGGTGAGATCGGTGTAGACGATGATCTCGATCTTATCGTTGAGGCGGTGCTCCAGCAGGTTCTGGATCTCCTTGAAGTCGTATTCGGCGATTTGCACGGCGGCCTGTCCGATGTTTCGGCCCTCGCCGTACCAGTAGGTGATGAAATTGTCGCTTTCGTACTGCGACCAGTCGGCGAAATCCTGATGGTACTGCACCCGGTTCTTTCCGAATCGCACTTGCGTGCCCTGCGACCAGGCCGGCCAGGCCAGCACCCACAGGCCACCCCCGAGGAGAAGCGGTCCGATCCATTTCGCAAAATAAGATTTACCCATGTGGCGGCTTGCGTAGATGATTGTGTTTGTGATTCTACGGGAATCTCAGGCAGTGTTCCGGCATCTTCACGTTTAGAAGACGTTTTTCCGGGGGCAATGGTTTGTCTTCCGGGAGCAAAACGGAAGGCGATCATAAAAGGCTTAAAAAGTACCACTTTTTTTGCACCTTATCCCTGCCAAAACGGAGAAAATATGGCTCGTGTTGTTCGCTTTACCTTCAACCCTTTCCAGGAAAACACCTATTTGGTCATCGACCAGACGAAACAATGTGCCCTGTTCGATCCCGGCTGTGCTTCGGCGGCCGAACGGGACGAGCTGGCTCGCTACATCGACGCGGAGGAGCTGCAACCGGTACGCCTCATCAACACGCACTGCCACGTAGATCACATCCTCTGCAATGCTTTTGTTGCCCGCCGCTACGGGCTGGAACTGGAGATCCCCCGCCGGCAGCTGACCGTGCTGCAGGCGCGCCCGGCCTCGGCCCAGCTCTTCGGCATAGGTTCCCGGGAGGTGCTCCCCGAGCCGGAGCACTTTCTGGAGGAAGGCCAGGAGGTGGTCTTCGGGAATACCCGGCTGCAGGTGCTGCTTACTCCCGGGCACTCGCCGGGCAGCCTCTCCTTCTACTGCGCCGAGGACGGCTTCCTGATCTCCGGCGATGTGCTCTTTCAGGGCAGCATCGGGCGCACCGATCTGCCGGGCGGCGACATGGCCACCCTGCTGCACAGCATTCGCGAAA
This sequence comes from Saprospiraceae bacterium, assembly GCA_020528935.1. GTDB lineage: Bacteria > Bacteroidota > Bacteroidia > Chitinophagales > Saprospiraceae > JAJDFU01. Next base: position 6,253 of record JAJDFU010000352.1, read on the forward strand.
AGCTGCTCCCCCTGGGCGACGAGGTGGTCGTCCATTCCGGGCACGGCCCCGATACCACCCTGGGGCAGGAGCGGCGCAGCAATCCCTTTTTGATCGGAAATTGAAGATCGGAGAACGAATGACCGAAACCGGGGCAATGCCCTTCAAAAACAACGCCCCCCGGACTTCAATCAAACAGTCTGCCTTGACCGGCTTCGGGCAGCAGCCGAAAGCTTTTCCGGTGGTGAGGCGAGGGACCATGGCATTGCAGGGCCTCTCGATGGGCTGCAGTGGGGTATCCTTTGTTCCGGTCCCAGCCGTATTGAGGAAACCGGCCATGAAGCTCCTGCATGTGGGCATCGCGGTGGGTCTTGGCCAGGATGGAGGCCGCGGCGATGGACGCCAGGCGGCTGTCGCCTTTCACCAGGCAGTGGTGGGGCAGGTTGCGGTAGGGCAGAAAGCCGTTGCCGTCGATGAGCAGCAGGCCCGGCCGCACGGACAGCTGGTCGAGGGCGCGGTGCATAGCCAGGAAGGAGGCCTGCAGGATGTTGTGGCGGTCGATCTCGAGCGGAGAGAGCGAGGCGACGGCCCAGGCCAGGGCGTCCCGTTCGATGCAGGCGCGAAGTTCCTCCCGCTGCCCGGCGGAAAGCTGCTTGGAATCCTGAAGCTGCGGGTGGCTGAAGCCGGGCGGAAGCACCACGGCCGCAGCAAAGACCGGGCCGGCCAGGCAGCCCCGGCCGGCTTCATCGCAGCCGGCTTCCAGTAACTCCTCTTGCAGGTGGGACGGAAGCGCCATGGATCGGATTGGTGCGAAAAGAAAAACGAATTTTTGTCAGGCAGAACACAAGAAAGTTGGGCCTCCTGCACAAGAACGAGAATAATTCTTAATTTCGGGTTTCCTGGAAGTGTGAATTTTTCCAGAAGCGACTTGCAAACGCATTGCCTTTACTCTTTGCTTTTAACACCTTGTGTAATCAAAACAATCACGCATGAGAACACGTACTTCTACCAGAACTTTTAAGGCCGTTCTGGCCCTTTTGCAGTGCTGCTTTGGGGCAGTATGAGCTCTT
>JAJDFU010000352.1:7311-9794 GCA_020528935.1 Saprospiraceae bacterium
ATGAGAACCTTTCTTTCTACAAGATCTGTACAGGCCTTCTCGGCCCTTTTGGCAGGCCTGCTTGGGGGCAGTATGAGCTACGCACAATCGCACCGCCTCAGCATCACAGCTCCGGCCGGGAACGCCGACACCCTGGAGGCCCAGATCGCAGGCTTTGGCCCATTGCCCTGCGATATCCTGTCACTCAGCGGAGACGCTGTGCGCACCGAGGGCGGTGACGGGAATACGGTTTGCGATACGGCCCTCAACGACCTGACCGACCTGATCGGCGTTATCGATCGCGGCGGCTGCGCTTTTGTCGATAAGGTATCCAATGCCGAAGAAAAAGGAGCCGTTGCCGTTATCGTGGTCAACGTGACGGAGCCGAACGACCTTTTCACGATGGGCGGCGACCTGGACACGGACGTGCCCAGTTTCATGGTGCGCGGCGCCGATGCCGACAACCTGGAGGCCGCCATTGAAGGCGGGGGAGCGGCTTCTGTCATCATTGAGAAGGTCACGCCCGCTTACGAGGCCGAAGATATCATCTGGCCGGCCAATGCCACCGATTCGACCTACAGCGAATTCAGCTACGATTTCGAAGCCTCGCCGGATCTGTTCTGGACGGCCATCAACCAGTCCTGTGCGGGCGGTGAAATGCCGTTCGACACCTTCAATCTCTGGCAGTGGAGCGCCGTTGGGGAAGCGCCCGGCGGTTCCTGCGGCAACGGCCTGCTCGCCTCGCCCACCCAGTGCGACGGCACGGCCTCCTTCGCTTCCGACGCCTACGATCCGGGTGGCTGCGCGCCGGGCAATCCCGAAGGCAACTGCTCGGCTTCCCAGCTGGGCTCCCTGCGCTCGGGCTGGATCGAAATTCCGGAAGGAACCGCCCCGGGCTACATCCTGCGTTTCTACCAGGGCTTCCGCCAGTTTCAGAGTACCACCTCGGTGGCCTGGCGCACCGGCCTAAACGAACCCTGGGATACGACGGTAGTAAACTCTGAAGTTGAAGTTAACAATACCGCTTTCTCCGCTCCACTTCGCGTGCCCCTGGCAGGCGTGGCGGGTTCCGGCGGCCCCGGCAACCCGGATAGTGTACAGGTCGAATTCATCTACGACGCCAACTACTATTTCTGGCTGATCGACGATGTGCAGATCGTTCCGCAGGAACTGAACAACCTCCGCGTCAATCAGTTCTTCACCATCCCGGCCAACGCCATTACGCCCTTCGGTCAGGAAGAGCCCATTTACTTCCTGGCTGATATCGAGAATGTGGGAGCGGCTGAACAGACCAATACCAACCTCGACGTCGTGATCGAAGATGACGGCGGCACGGAGATCTACCAGGGTACGAACCCCTACGGAACGGTTCCGTCCAACACGCTGGTAGAGAACATCAACTTCCCCGATACCTATACCCACGATGCCGGTACGGGCGCATTTACCGGCACTTATGTCGTCTCTTCGGACAGCACCGATGCCTTCCCGGACGACAACAGCCAGAGCTTTGCCTACATGGTTTCCGATTCGGTCTTTGCCAAGGAGATGGGCGCCACGCGCGATGTTTTCCCGGCAGCCACCAACTGGGGGGACGGCGACCTGCGGCAGTGGGCCTACGGCAATGCCTTCTACGTGACGGAAGCCGAGACGATTGACGGGAGCCCCATCGAAGCGACTTCCGTAACCTTTGGTCTCGGTCTGAATGCCGCTGAAGCAGCCGAATTCGATGAGCCCACCCTGTTCCTGACGCTCTACAAGTGGGAGGATGAAAATCCCGATATGGATCCCAGCGACGGTATCGATGACGCCATGGATCCCGGCGAGCGCACGGCTGTAGCACAAACCTTCTACACCATTCAGGGCGATGAAACTCTCGACGACCTGATCACGGTTCCCCTGCGCGATTTCATCACCGGGGAATTTGCCCAGCTGGAACCCAACACCATGTACGTGATGATGGTCGAGCACTTCAACTCCAGCAGTTCGGATGACCAAATTGTTGGCTATGCGGCCTCGGAGGATTTCGACTACTCCGCTACGGTGCTCGCCGCGGTTCAGGCCGGTGGCGTACGGCAGTACGGCGCCTTGCTGGGCGTGTCCGGCGACCTGTCCGCGGAGCCTTACAGCACCGTCGGCTTTGGCCGCGACATCGTGCCGGTCGTTCGCCTCAACGTGACGCCGCTCGGTACGACCTCCACCAACAACCTGCCGGAGCTCACGCAGGAGTTCAACCTCTATCCCAACCCCACGGACGGTCAGTTGGCCGTAGAGTTTGACCTGACAGAGGCTTCCGACAATGTGGTGCTGCGCGTATTCGACCTGTCCGGCAAGCAAATGGATGAGTACCGCTATCAGAACCTCCGTCGCGAAACCTTCAACTACGACATGCGCCAGTTGGCATCCGGCAACTACCTGATGCAACTGGTTACTGATCGCGGAACGGCTACCAAGCGGTTCCCGCTCAGCAAGTAACCGCCTGCTGGAAGTGCACTGCATTTCCCCGG
>JAJDFU010000176.1 GCA_020528935.1 Saprospiraceae bacterium
TGGCCCTGCCATGGCTTGCGTCATGTCTCGGTGCCGAGGTGTGGAACCTACCTGGGGTGAAGCTGTTACGCGGGCCGGGGAACCACGGCCCTGGAAGAGCCCACCGGTCGCTTTCTCAGTTCTTCGCTGCGCCAGGGCACCCGGCTGGAGTTGAGCTGGCACAACACCGGAACGCAGCGCGCCGAAATCGCGCTGCTGAACTTTACCTTTTTCACCCCGGCCCACCGGTTGCGCATATGGCCGCAGCCAGGTGGCCGTAAGCACTTCGAGCTGTTCCTGCGCCCCAAGGTCAGCCAGATCATATTGCCGCCGTCCATCTCCTTGTCGGGCCGGGAGTCCCTGCTTCCGGAGCATACCGGCAGTCCTATTCTGGACGGCGACGGGCAGCCGCTCACTAAGCACGATCAGTACGTTCTTGCGAACGGAGCCTTTAACCTGCAGGTGCAGTACAAGGATACCTACCAACTCACGGAGGCATTCACCATCCTGCACCGGCACTGGATCATCGAAGAGCCCTGTACGGGAAACCGGCTATCGGGGATACAGGAAATTCGAATGCCGCCCCACCCGTCCATTGCCCTGCCGTACATTCCGGACTCGGGGCCGTGATCGCATTTTTTGGCTACTTTTGCAGCGGTCAAAAACCGACGATATCCATGTCAATAGTCCGCGAATTCAATGCCTATCGCGAGCGCATGAATGAGGTGATCCTCAGCGAGGATAACCGGGTACTCAAGCGCTTTTTCAGCCTGGACGGCCAGGCGTATCAATCCGGCGCCTTGTCCGAAAAGACCAAGGAACTGCTGGGGCTGGTGGCCAGCATGGTATTGCGTTGCGACGACTGCATTCGCTATCATCTGGGCACCTGCTACGAGCTGGGGGTCAGCAAGGCAGAAGTGTACGAGGTTTTTGCCATTGCCAATCTGGTGGGCGGATCCATCTGCATTCCCCACACCCGCCGGGCCGCCGAATATTGGGAGGCTCTGGAAAGCGAGGAGGACTGATGTCTTCGGTTATCCGTATATTTGTTTCACCCGGTGAAGGGTGCCCGTCCGCACACTAACAGCCCACTTTCTAAACGCGCTTTTGCATGTCCTCTGCTGCCAAAGAACCCGCTTATTTGGCCGACCTGAATCCCGTACAGCGGCAGGCGGTTACGCGCACCGACGGCCCGATGCTGGTAGTAGCCGGCCCCGGCTCGGGCAAGACCCGCGTGCTCACCTATCGCATTGCCTACCTCATCGATTCGGGCGTAGCGCCCTGGGAGATCCTGGCCCTCACCTTCACCAACAAGGCCGCCCGGGAAATGAAGGAACGCATAGCCGGGCGCGTAGGCGAACAAGCCCACAAGGTATGGGCCGGTACCTTTCACTCCATCTTTGCCCGCATCCTCCGGGTAGAAGCCGAAAAGATCGGCTACCCCTCCAACTTCACCATCTACGATACGGAGGACACCAAGAATGTACTGGGGGCCATCATCCGGGAGATGAACCTGGACAAAAACACCTACAACGTCAACAGCCTGCGGGCCCGCATCTCCTCGGCCAAAAGCAACCTCATCACCCCCAAGCTCTACGCCCAAAACGAAGAGCTGCTGCAGCAGGATCGCCTGGCCAAGCGCCCGCATACCCTGGCCATCTACGAGCAGTACGTGAGTCGCTGCAAGCGATCCGGTGCCATGGATTTCGACGATCTGCTGTACCGCCTCTTCGAGCTGCTGCAGGCCGATCCCGAGGGCGTGCTCGACAAATACCGGCAGAAGTTCCGCTACGTGTTGGTGGACGAATTTCAGGATACCAATTACCTGCAATACGCCATTATCAAAAAACTGGTAAAATACCCGGGCAGCCCCCACCACATCACGGTCGTTGGCGACGACGCCCAGAGCATCTACGCCTTTCGCGGAGCCACCATACAGAACATCCTCGATTTTGAGCAGGATTTCAAAAACCACGGTATTCAGGTGTGCAAGCTGGAGCAGAACTACCGCTCGACCGACAGCATCGTACAGGCCGCCAATGAGGTGATCACCTACAACAAGCGCCAGATCCAAAAGAAGATCTGGTCGGACAAGGGACCGGGCCACAAGATCAAGGTGGTGCGCGCCCAAACCGACAATGAGGAAGGCAAGCGCGTGGCCGATACCATCCTGGAACAAAAAAACCGCTTTCACCTCGGCAATCGCGATATTGCGGTGCTCTACCGCACCAATGCCCAGTCGCGCATCTTCGAGGAATACCTGCGCCGCTACAACCTGCCCTACCGGGTGTACGGCGGATTGTCGTTCTACCAGCGCAAGGAAGTGAAAGACCTCATCGCCTATCTTCGGCTCACCGTAAACCCCCAGGACGACGAAGCCCTGCGCCGGGTGATCAACCACCCGAAACGCGGCATCGGGAAAACGAGCCTGGGCAAGATCAGCGAGCTCGCCAACAGGCAGAATATTTCCCTGTGGGAAGCGCTGAACCGCATCCGCTTTTCGGCTCGCACCCAGGAGGCCGTCCGGGATTTCATCCAGCTGATCCGGTCCTTTCGCAAGCGGCTGGAAAACAAGAACGCTTATGAGTTGGGGCACTATATCGCCCGCAAGTCGGGCTTGCTGGATTTGCTCAAAGCCGACACCAGCGTGGAGGGCGCCGGCCGACTGGAAAACGTGGAGGCCTTGCTGGACGGCATCAAATCCTTTGTAGAAGAAGATACGGTGATCGACACCGAGACCGTACCCGACAAATCCCTGGCCACCTACCTGCAAAACATTGCCCTGCTCACGGATTTTGACCAAAACGACCCCCTCGCGGCCGATGCCGTCACGCTCATGTCCGCCCACTCGGCCAAGGGCCTGGAGTTCCGGTCCGTCTTCCTGGTGGGCCTGGAAGAGAAGTTGTTCCCCTCCTACATGTCTATGGATACCCCGGAGGGCCTGGACGAAGAGCGGCGGCTTTTTTACGTGGCCATCACGCGCGCCAAGCAGCTGCTCACCTTGTCCTACGCCGTGAGTCGCTATCGCTTCGGGCAGATGCGCTTCAACGAGCCGAGCCGCTTCCTGGAGGAGCTGCCCGCCCAGCACGTCGAAAGCGCGTTTGGCCGCGGCGAATCCGCCGAAAGCGGCGCCAAACTGCTGGGCAACTTCAAGCCGCGCAAACGCCAGGAGCCTACCTTCCGGGCCGATCCGGCCACCTTCAAACCCAGCCCCAGCGACCAGATCGCGCCGGGCATGGACGTGATGCATCTCAAGTTCGGCAAAGGGCGCGTTCAAAAGATCGAAGGGGGCGCCCAAAACAAGATCGCCACCATTCACTTCGAAGAACTGGACGACAATCCCGAGCGCCGCATCATGCTGAAATTCGCCAAGCTCCAGATCCTGCCCTGAAACCACAAAAGGCGCGGAGATCCGATGTCTCCGCGCCTTTTTTTACTAATCCAAGGATAAAATGACCTTTTTCGGCGGGCATGCTTTCCTTGAACCCGACTGATTTACCGGCTGCCTGATCCGTTCGAGCCGATCAGTTACATTTGACCCGGCACTT
>JAJDFU010000240.1 GCA_020528935.1 Saprospiraceae bacterium
GCCCAGTCCGTAGGCCAGCAGAAACAGCACGGCATAGCGCTCCTGCTGCTCGAAGTGAAAGACGGCCAGCATGGCGGCCAGGGTGCGCAGGGAGTAAAACAGGTCGATCTCTGCCAGCATGGAAAAATACAACAGCAAGCCGCTGGAGCTGAAAAAGAAAAGCAGGGTGAGCCAGGCGGCCCGGCGATCGAGATAGCGCCGAACGGTGAAGAACATCAGGGCGCCCATGCCCAGGTTGGACCATACGGTGGGCATGCGCACCGCCCACTCGCTGTGGCCGCCCAGCAACCAGGCGCTGGCATTGATCATCCAGTTGTACAGGGGCGGCTTGTTGTAGTAGGGTTCGCCCAATTGGGTGGGCACCCAGGGATTGCCGTTGAAGATCATCTCCAGGGCGACCATGACGCGCCGGGGCTCCTCCAGGTAGAGCGGTTGCACACCCAGATTGAGGAAGTACCCAAGCAAGAAAAAGCCCAGGGCCAGGGGATATCCGATTTGTTCCGCCCGGTTCATGCGGACGTAAAAAGGGGAAAAATCCGGACTTGCACAATTAATTGCCGCGGATGGAGAAGGAAAGGGCCGCTATTTCTTTCGTCCGCCCTTGGAGCCGCGCCGGGAAGAGCCTTTGGAGCGGCCCCGGCCTTTCTGGCGGCCACCGCGCCCCGAAGAAGAACGCCCGCCGCCGCGACCGCCTTTCCGGGGAGTGAAGGAAGCCAGCTCCTCCGGTAGCGGGATGCGCCGGATCTGGGTTTCGATCAGCTCTTCGATGCGCTGGAAGCGCCGGCGATCTTTGGCGTTGATGAAGGTGAGGGCAATGCCGCTGGCGTCGGCGCGGGCCGTGCGGCCGATGCGGTGCACGTAGTCCTCACCGTCGCCGGGCACGTCGTAGTTGATCACCAGATCGATGCCCTTGATGTCGAGCCCGCGGCTGAGTACGTCCGTCGCGACGATGATGGGAATGTTGCCGCTGCGGAAGAGGCGTATGCGCTCCTCGCGCTCGTCCTGTTCCAGATCGGACGATACGGCCTTGGCCTTCATGCCGGCCTGCTGCAGGCTGCGGGTAAGCTCCCGCACCTTTTGCTTGGAGCCGGCGAAGATGATGACCCGCTCCAGGTTTTCCTTGCCCTCCAGCAGGTGGCGGGTGAGCTGCACCTTGCCGGAATCGTCCACCTCGTAGGCGGCCTGCATGATGTTCTCGGCCGGCTTGGAAATGGCCTGATTGATCTCCACCGGCTCGCGCAGGATCTGGCGGGCAAATTTGCGGATCTGATCGGGCATGGTGGCCGAAAAGAGGAGGGTCTGTCGCTCGCGGGGCAGCTTGTTGACGATCTGCATGATATCGGGGGCAAAACCCATATCCAGCATGCGATCGGCCTCGTCCAGCACCAGGAATTTGATGGTCTTCAGGTTGGCGTAGCCCATCTCCATGTGCGACTTCAGGCGGCCCGGCGTGGCAATGAGGATCTCTGCCCCCTCCTTAATGGCCCGCTTTTCCTGCTCCATCTCCCGGCCGCCCCGGCCGCCGTAGATGGCCATGGCACTCACCGGCGTGAAGTAGGAGAAGCCCTCCAGCTGCTGGTCGATCTGCAGGGCCAGCTCGCGCGTGGGCACGATGATCAGGGCGTTCACGCCCTCGGCGGGCGTTTTGACCAGGTCGTTTATGATGGGAAGGAGAAAAGCAGCGGTCTTTCCGGTGCCCGTCTGGGCGCAGGCCATCACATCGCGGCCGGCCAGAATGTCGGGAATGGATTTTTCCTGTACTTCAGTAGGCTTTTCGAAACCCATGGCTTCCAGCCCCTCCAGCAAGGGGGGCTCAAACCCAAATTCGTCAAACTTCAATGCACTCGTTTTCTTGGTTGGTGCAAAGGTCGCGAAAAACTTTAATATGGATCGCTTGGGCGATTAGATGTTGGATTTTTAGAGGATAGATCGCTGAAAGGGCTCCCTTCAGCGGCTCAACGCTCCGGTGCCAGCACGTGGGTGCGATTTTCCACGACCTTGTCGGTGGTCCAGGTCAGGCGCCGGCGGTACGGGTGTTCCCGGACGGGGCAGTCCGGCATCTGGCAAAGGGGGCAGGAACGGGGCGTACAGGGATCCACGTGGATGAAAAACTCCACCTGCCCGCGGTGCTCGCGATCCACCAGCTCGTGCAGGGCCGTGATCTCGGCATGGGTCTGGCGGGTGGTAAAGTACCAGGGCAGGGTCATGTGGCAGTCGAAGTGGTAGTTGTTGCCGTAGCGGATCAGTCGAAGGTTGTGCACATCGATCCAGGACGGCTTCCGGTTGGCTTCCAGGAGCTCGACGACCTCCCGCAGGACCTGCATATCGGCCTCGTCGAGGATACCGGCCACTGAGCGGCGGATGAGCCGGTAGCCCATGAAGAGGATCATTCCGCCAAAAACGATAGCCACCGCATTGTCGATCCAGGGCAGCTTCAGGAGCCAAACCAGCCCCAGCCCCAGGATGAGCCCCCCGGAAGTAAGGGCATCCGACAGCAGATGCTCGCCGCTGGCTTCCAGCACGACCTGGCGTTCCCGCTTGCCCCGGCGGCGAAGGAAATACCCCAGCAGGCCATTCCCTGCACCGGTACCTGCGGTAAATAGGATCCCCAGATCCAGTCGCTCCAGTTCCTGGGGAAACACCAGGTTGTAGCCGGCCTTGATCAGGATGCCCAGCCCGGCCAGGCTGATGAGTGCCCCTTCGAAGCCGGCCGAGAGGAATTCCACCTTGCCGTGGCCATAGGGGTGGTTGATGTCTCTGGGCCGGGCCGAAAGCCACAGGCTGTACAAGGCGAAGGCGCCGGCCACCACATTGATGATGCTCTCCAGGGCATCGCTGAGGATGGCATTGGAATTGGTGAGCCACCAGGCCTGGAATTTCACGGCCATGAGCAGCAGGCCCAGCAGTAGGGTGCCGGCCAGGAGCCGAAACGAAGGGGGAAGGTTCATGCGACGAAAACTACCGTTTTTTGAAAAGAACCGCAGGGGCCGGCCGCTTCACGGATGGCAGCAGACCACCTTCAGGCAGCTCCCAAAGGCACCTCACTTCTTCTTCGGCCGGATCAGGCCCTCCTGTACGACGGAGGCCACCAGCTTGCCCTCGCGGGTGAAGATATTGCCGCGGGTGAAGCCGCGGGCGTTGGAAGCACTGGGGCTGTCAATGGCGTAGAGCAGCCAGTCGTCCATGCGGAAGTCGCGGTGAAACCACATGGCGTGGTCCAGGCTGGCCATCTTGACATTGCCGAAAGAGGCCTCGTTGCCGTGCGGCAGCAGGGCCGTAGTGAGCAGGTTGTAGTCCGAAGCGTAGGCCAGCACACACTGGTTGGCGCGCTTGTCGGCGGGCATGTCGCCCTTGGCTTTCATCCAGATGTGGCGGTAGGGCTGGCTCTTGCCGGGCAGGGCGGGGTTCTGGATCTCCACCGGCCGGACTTCGATGGGCCGCGGGATGTCGAGGAAGAGCTGGATGTTGGCCGGCAGGATGTCGCCGAACTTCTCGCGCAGCTCGTCCCAGCTCACCAGCTGCTC
>JAJDFU010000632.1 GCA_020528935.1 Saprospiraceae bacterium
CCACCTTCCAGTCGGCCGTGTAGGTGTAGCCCCACTTGGAGCCGATGACGAGGGAATCGTTCAGCTCCACGCCGTTCTGTTCCAGCCAGCTGAAGAGGAAGTCCTCGGCGCAGCCGTAGGATCGGGCCGCGTCAAAATAGCGGATCCCGTTCTTAACAGCCAGGTCGAGCAGGCGGTGGGTGCGGCCCTCCATGGCTTCTTTCACGTAGTCGGAGGCCAGGTCTTCGCTGTGGCCCAGGTTGATGTAGCCGGGGCGACCCAGGGCAGCCAGCCCCAAGCCCAGGCGGGGCAAGGTAAGTCCGGTAATGCCGAAGGCAGCGGTGGGTAGTGCCATGGATATGCGTTTGAGTGCAGGAGTGAATGTACGACGCCGGCCAGCAACGACCAAAAAAACGAAGGGAGCCCGGCCTTCCGGACTCCCTCAATTTGTCTTTCCCTGAAGAATGCTTCTATTTGGAAAGCACCTTCACCTCTACGCGGCGGTTCTTCTCACGCCCTGCTTCGGTATCGTTGGCGGCAATGGGCTTCTCCTGGCCGTAGCCGTTGGCCTCAATGCGGCTTTTTTCCACGCCTTCGGCGGCCAGCAGGGCTTTGATCTTCTGGGCGCGCAACATGGAGAGTTCCTTGTTGTCGCCCGCATCACCCGTATTGTCGGTGTGGCCGGCAATTTCTACGGTCATGGATGGATTGTTCTTCATGATGGCGGCCAGGGTCCTGATCTCGGACTCCAGCTGTGGATTGATGTCCGAGGAGCCGGTCTCGAAGGTGGCGTGCTGGAATTCGAATACGCCTTCGCCCGTGCCGGACTTGAGCCAGCTCTGGAGTTTGGCGCCCACGGAGCCGGCAGCAGCCTGCACTTCGGAAGCCACATCCAAAGCCATCTCCTTGGTCTTTTCGGCGGCATCTTCAGCCAATTGTTCCGTTTTGGCGACGCCTTCTTCTACCGCTTCCTCTCCGCCGCCGCGCGTAAACCACCAGATGGCCGCTATGGCGACCAGGCCCAACAGCAAGTAGGGCAGCCAGTTGCGCGACTTGTTCGTCGCAGCGGTAGCCGTTTCGCGCACGTCGCTCACTGCCTGGCGGGCATCGGCGCCCAGGTCGCCCAGCGGGCCGCTCAGGCCCAGCAATTTGCCCACGCCGCCTAAACCAGAAGGCATAGCCGATTTGACGAAGTCTGTCTGACCGGAGAGCAGCTTCATCAGGTCACCTGCATTCAGGCCGTTTTTCATGACCTGTTTGCCCACTGTGCTCAGCAGCAGCGGAGCTGCCATCTTCAGCAACGATCCGGTAGACGATTTCCCGATGCCGGCAAAATTGGCGATCATTTCAGTGAGGCCGTTTTGCTTGTTGCCACCCAGCAGGCTGCCCAGGATGTTGCCCCCCTGCTGGAGCATGTTGTCCAGGCCGGCATTGTTGGTGGCGCCGCCGCCCAGCATGTCGCCCAGGTTGTCGAGCATGCTGCCGTCGAAGCCGCCGGAGCTGATCATATCCATCAATTCCCCGGCCCCGCTCTCGGAGGAGCCCTTATCGGCGAGGACGCCCATCAGGGAAGGCAAAGCCGCACCTATCGCTTTGCCCATGTTGGATTCGTTTTCATTCAGCAGGCTGCCCGCCTGTTTGACCAAGGTGTCTCCCACCTGGCTTTGGAGCATATCTAAGAGATTGGTCATGAGGGTAAGATTTAGGTTGTCGTTTCAAAATTGGTTTTTCAACCTAAAAATAAATAAAATATGAACAGGCCGCTTATTTATCTGCTGTTTACAACTATTTGTCATTCCGTTTAAAAGGACTTTACCTATGCCGGCTGCTCAATGGCCTTGGTGCCGAAAGTGAGCGCCTTGCCGTCGAAATCGACCAGGACGATATCGCCAGGGTTGAATTCATCGGCAATGATGCGCTTGGATAATTCATTGACCACTTCCCGCTGCAGCACCCGCTTCATGGGGCGGGCGCCGAATTGCGGATCGTAGCCCAATTCGCTCAGGTGATCCAGTGCTTTTTCGGTGAGCTCCATGCGCAGCCCCTGCCGCTCCAGCATGCCCTCTACTTTTTTCAGCAGCAACAGCAGGATCCGATGGATCTCCTCCCGGGTGAGCGGCAGGAACATGATCTGTTCGTCGATGCGGTTGAGAAATTCCGGGCGCAGGTTCTCCTTGAGCAGGTCAAAGACTTCCTCTTTGGTGGCGTCCAGGATCTCCTGACGTTTGTCGCCCCCCAACTCCTGCAGGTCTTCGAAGTTTTCCAGGATCACATCCGATCCCATATTGGAGGTCATGATGATGATGGTGTTGCGGAAATCGGCTGTGCGGCCCCGGTTGTCGGTAAGGCGGCCGTCATCGAGCACCTGCAGCAGGATGTTGTAGGTGTCCGGATGGGCCTTCTCGATCTCGTCCAGCAAGATGATGGAGTAGGGCCGGCGCCGCACGGCCTCGGTCAGCTGACCGCCCTCTTCGTAGCCTACATATCCGGGGGGCGCACCCACCAGCCGGCTCACCGTATGGCGCTCCTGGTACTCGCTCATGTCGATGCGGGTAATGGCGCGCTCATCGTCGAAAAGCACTTCAGCCAGCGTTTTGGCCAGCTCGGTCTTACCCACGCCCGTGGGCCCCAGAAAGATGAGTCGACCGATGGGCCGTGGTGGTTCCAGCGTGCCGGCCCGGCTGCGTGGGACGGCAGCGGGGACGGCGCGAACGGCTTCCTCCTGCCTGATGAGGGGCTTGCCGATCTCGGCTTCCAGAGTCATGAGTTTGTCCTTTTCGCTCTGCATCATGCGGGCCACGGGGGTTCCCGTCCAGCGGGCCACCACCATGGCGATGTTGTTGGCCGTCACTTCGTCGTTGGTGAAGCGCTCCTCGGCGGGTAGCTGGTGCAATTTTTCTTCGGCCAGTTCCAGCTCTTCCTTCAGATCGGGCAACTCGCCGTAGCGGATCTTGGCCACGGCCTCCAGATCGCTGTTGCGCTCGGCTTTTTCGGCCTGGATCTCCAGCTCCTCGATGCGCTTCTTGATATCCTGAATGTGATCCACGATCTCCTTTTCGCTCTTCCAGGCCGCGCGAATGGAGTCGCGCTTTGCGCGAGCATTGGCCAGTTGCTCTTTCAGGTGTTCGAGTTGTACCTTGTTGCCTTCGCGCTTCACGGCTTCCTTCTCGATCTCCAGCTGGCGCACGCGGCGGTCCCATTCGTCCACCTCCTCCGGTACCGAATCCAGCTCCAGGCGCAGGCGGGCCGCCGCCTCGTCGATGAGGTCGATGGCCTTGTCGGGCAAGAAGCGGTCGGCGATGTAGCGGTGCGAGAGCTCGGCGGCCGCTACGAGAGCCTCATCCAGAATCTCGATCTTGTGATACACCTCGTAGCGCTCCTGCAGGCCGCGCAAAATGGAAATCGTCTCCTCCACGCTGGGCTCCTCGATGAGCACGGTCTGGAAGCGGCGCACCAGGGCTTTGTCGCGTTCGAAGTACTTCTGGTACTCGTCCAGGGTAGTGGCCCCGATGGTGCGCAGCTCACCCCGGGCCAGAGCCGGCTTGAGGATATTGGCGGCATCCATGGCGCCCTGACCGCCCCCGGCGCCGATGAGGGTGTGGATCTCGTCAATAAAGAGGATGATCTCCCCGTCGGAGGCCGTCACCTCCTTGATGACGCCCTTGAGACGCTCCTCGAACTCGCCCTTGAACTTCGCCCCGGCGATCAGGGCGGCGATGTCCAGCACGTAGATCCGCTTGGAATGCAGGTTCTCCGACACATCGCCCTTGACGATGCGCCAGGCGATGCCCTCCACGATGGCCGTCTTGCCTACGCCGGGTTCGCCCACCAGGATGGGGTTGTTCTTTTTGCGGCGCGAGAGGATCTGGATCACGCGCCGGATCTCCTCGTCCCGTCCGACGATGGGATCCAGCTTGCCGTTCTCGGCCAACTCATTGAGGTTGATGGCAAACTTCTCCAGGGCGTTGTATTTGTTTTCGGCGCTTTGGTCGGTCACCTTTTCGCCTTTGCGCAGCTCCTCGATGGCTTTGCGCAGGCCTTCTTCGGTGGCGCCCAATCCCTGCAGCAGGGTGGCCGTCTTGTCGGTGCCCTGCAGAATGCCCAGCATCATGAGCTCGATGGAGATGTACTCATCGCCGAAATCGGGCAGCATCTTTTTCGCGCGCGACAGCGCCTTGTTGGCTTCTTTCGTCAGGTATTGCTTTTCGGTGCCCTCCACCCGGGGCTGCTGGCGGATGATGCGATTGAGTTTTTGCTTGAGGTTGGCGGTTTCCACGCCTTCCCGCTTGAGCAGAAAACCGGCGACGTGCTCGTCGGCTTCCAAGATCCCGCTCAGCACGTGGGCCGTACCCACCTGTTGCTGCTTGAGGTCGGCCGCTAATTTCTGGCCGGCAATGATGGCTTCCTGAGCTTTAGTGGTGAAATTATCGTAGGTCATGCAAATGGCTTTCTTGGCAGAGTTTGAAAAATAGGAAAACTTCCGTCGCCGCGAAAAGATCAATATATTTAGGTATCCGGCTTTACGGACTGATGTTGCGCACGGTATTTATTGGTGCAATGATGCAGATGGCGCGCAAGGTCAGTTGCCTAGCCGATGGGCAGGGCGCTGCAGTTCGGTCTGGCAGCCATGCCTGCTTTGATGATTTTTGAAATCGGATCCCATGAACAAATGGCTACTTTGTTGCCTGCTCACTTCCGTTGGGCAGCTTTTGGCCGCACAGGGCATCGACGCGCGCATCGAAGGCCCCAATGAGTTGTGCACAGGCACTTGCGGCACCTACGCCATCCTCGGTCTAGGCTCCGCCAACGGTACCCCGGCGGGGTGTTCAGTTACCTGGATCGGCCCGGACGGGCTGGCACAGACCGATACGGTCGTTACCTTCTGCCCGGATTCTGCAGGGCTTTTTTCCATCACGGCGCTGGTAAACTGCGGCAGCGATTTCCAATATCAGCTGCAAACCGCGGTCCTGGTCAACGAATTCTACGAGTTCGAGATCCTGACCGACGGAGGGTGCCCTCAAGACACGACCACTCCCGGCGATCAGGACTGCTTGCGCGTGTGTGCCGGTGATCAGGTCACCTACACCGCAAACCTTCCGGACAGCGTGGCTCTCGGCGGAGGGCTTCACTGGAACATCTCCGGTGGCACGGAAGTGACTTCCACCTTCAACAGCATCACCATCCGTTGGGACGCAGCCGGCTTCGGATCGGTATCTGCTGTTTTTTCGCCTTCGGCAGACAGCCTGTGCGTCTCGACGGCCTTCGCTTGCGCGGAAATCGTTCCCCTGCCGGAAGTATCCATCATCGCGGACCCTGCCCTGCAGAGCGATACCCTGCGCCTCTGCGCCGGCCAGCCGGTGGAGCTGCAAAGCCAAAGCACCTATGCGACCGAATTCTTCTGGAACCTGGGCAACGGCCAGACGAGCAACACCCCAACGGTCCAAACCGCCTACGATTCACCCGGCCTCTATAGCCTGCAGTTGGTGGCTTACAACAGCTGCGGTTGCCCCGACACCTCCCGCCTGCCCGTGCTGGTCAGCGACGCCTTTGCCCCTCAGCTGGATTGCCGCGGAACGGTCTGCATCGGCGATACGGCAACCTACTCCGCTACCGGTAGCTGCGGCTCCTATCTTTGGACCGTGAATGGCGGCGACGTCCTCGGCGGCGGCAACCCGGCCGACAACTTCGTCACCGTGACATGGACGGGGTCAACGGCCGGCCAGATCGAATTGCTGGCAACAAATTGTCCCGGCGTGGACGCCTGCCCCACCCCAAGCCGGTTTGAGATTCCCATCCTCAGTCCCGCCATTCAGATCGAAGGGCCGGAGCGCGTATGCCGGGGCGCCGTAAGCGGATATGCCATCCCCGGCTATCAGGGTACTGCGATCGAGTGGGAGGTGTCGGCCCCCGGCCAGATCATAGCCGGCCAGGGCAGCCCACAGCTCACCGTGCAGTGGCCCAACTTCGACCCCGGTACCGACCAGTGGGTGGCCGTTCGGCTGGACAACTGTTACCTCAAATGCGGCGGCCAGGGCGCACTGCCCGTTCGCATACTGCCCGGCTTCCGGCTCGACGGCCCGCTGGAAGTATGCCGGGGTGAAAGCGGCAATTTTCAGGCACTCGCCTCCAACGGCACCGCCTACGCCTACAACTGGCAACTGCTGGATAGCTCGGGCACAGCAGTGTGGTCGGCCAATGGCGGCAACGATCAAAACATCGCCTTCAACCTGCCCCTCGGCCGCTACCTGCTGGAGGCCGTACCCGCCGACCCGACCCTACTTTGTGAATCGCGCGCGCAACGCCCCGTTTGGGTGCGCAGTGTACCCGGGCTGGACTCCATACAGGGAGAAGAACGCATCTGCCCGGGGCAGCCTTACACCTACACTGCCTTTAGCCCGGCCCCCGGCAGCCAGATTGAATGGACCGTGCAGGATGGCCCCGGCACTTATGCCCGCAGCGGGCAATCCCTGAACGTAAGCTGGACCTCCGGTGGCCCGTACCGCCTGGAAGCCGTACAGCGCTCCGCGGCCGGCTGCGCATCGCCCCCGGTGGCCCTGGATGTGGAGGCCTGGGATCAACTGACCATCACAGGGCCGGATACATTGTGCCGGGAGGAAGTGGCCACCTACCAAGCCTCCCCATTTCCCGGCCAGTCCTATGGCTGGACCGTCAGCCCGCCTTCCGCCGGGGAGGTGTTGAGCGCCCCCACTTCCTTCCAGGCCGAAGTGCTCTGGACCGAAGCCGGACCGGGGACCATCGAAGTAGCCGCCTGCGGACTTGCGGCGCCCCTGACTGTCCAGGTGGACGAACGGCCCGAACCGGAAGTGCTGCATCCGGACCGCCTGTGTCCCGGTGAAACGGCAAGCGTTTCTACGGCTACCCTCTACCACACCTATGCCTGGTACGATGAGAACGGGACCTTGCTATCCGACCTCGCAACGCCGAACCTGGGCCCGGGCACCTATCGCATAGAGGTGGAAAACGACGCCGGCTGCCGGGGACAGGCCAGCTTTGCGATAGGGCAGTACCCCCCTCCTTCCGTGCGCATTTCATCGCCCGACCTGCAGAGCGTTTGCAACGGCACATTTGTTACGCTGGTGGCCAGCGAGGCAGAAAACGGCTATACCTATCAGTGGTTTCGAAACGGCAATCCGCTGGGGCCGAACGCCTCCCTGTTCACAACCAACCAGGTGGGCACCTACCGGGTGGAGATCACCGATGCCAACGGCTGCACGGCCCTATCCAACGCGATCAACCTGCAAAACTGCGCCCCCATCGACGGGGACGTCCCTTCTCCACCCAGCTGCCCGCCACCCAGTGCCGTATCCTTTTCCTGGTCAGTAAACGGCGATTGCAACGACCTTCAGTTCGCCAATACCACCGCCAACGGTATCCCCGGCAGCTGGTTCTGGTCGTTCAACGATCCCGATAGCGGACCGGCCAATACCTCCACGGCGGAGAACCCCAGCCACATCTTTACGGCAGCCGGCTATTACCGGGTCTTCATGCAGGGCGATGTGGAAACCCCCACGGGCGATACCGTCACCTGCGCTACCCTCGAAGTGCTCCACGTACCCATAGCGGCTGACTTCGACTTTGCCGATGCCTGCCCGGATGCAGTGGTGCCCTTCGAGGACGCCTCCACCTTTTTGCCTGCGGAAACCCTTACCGGCTGGAACTGGAATTTCGGCGACCCGGCCAGCGGAGCGAATAACACCTCCACCCTTCAAAACCCGGACCACCTCTTTTCCGGGCCGGGCACCTACACCGTCACGCTGGTCGTGACGGGCTCCGGCGGCTGTACGGCCCGCCGCAGCAAGACCATCACCATCTTCGACCGGCCGCCGGCCGATTTTCCCGATCCGGCAGATGCCTGCGAAGGAACGGCCGTGGCTTTCGACGCTGCTTTGGGTCCCGGGGTGGTGGAGGTCGAGTGGAATTTCGGCGATCCGGTCAGCGGCGCGGCCAATACGGCGACCCAGGCTACCACCCAACACCTGTACGAAGCGGCCGGAACCTATAGCGTGAGCCTGGAAGCCGAAGACATCCGCGGCTGCCGGAATACTGTCATAAAAACCGCAACCATTCTGCCCAACACCCTCTCGGGCACCATCGCGCAAGCCCCTCCATCCCCCTTATGTGCAGGCGACTCCCTGTTGCAGCAGGCTCCGCCCGGGGGTGCTGCCTGGCAGTGGTCCGACGGCAGTACCACCGAGTCCATCTGGATCGATGAGGCCGGGGTTTATGCAGTTACCCTCACCGACGATGCCGGCTGCACCTATGTACCACCTGCGGCAACGGTGGATGTGGAGCCCGCCCCACCTGTCCGCATCCGGGCGGTGGCGTACGACAATGCCGGACGGCTGACGGGCTTCACCTACGACAGCCTGGGGATCTGTGCCGGTCAGGAGATCCGCCTGGAAGCAGAGGGCCCGGGCGGCTCGACCTACCTCTGGTCAGACAGCCAAACCACCAAGACCATTGCCTTCACCGCTGCCGAAGGCAACCTGTTGCCTCCGGGCACGTACACCTTTTCGGTAAGCGCAACGGCCCAGGCCAGCGGCTGTACGGCCGTGGATAGCTTCCGGCTCATCGTCCATCCCGGCCCGGGCGCCCCCCAGATCCAGGCCTCTGCGCCGGAGCCCCGCTGCCCGGGTACGGATTACACCTTTAGCCTGAGCAATCCGGAGGCCGGCCTGGATTATCGCTGGAACAACGGCCAGACCGGCCCCAGCATGACGACCGACCGGAGCGGTCAATATTTCGTGTCGGCCACCAACGCCTTCGGCTGCACGGCCGAAAGTGCGCCGCTGGCCATCGCCACTTCCCCCGATATCCGGGCTATTCCCGCCGGATGCCTGAGCCGCTGTGGCCCGGACTCCCTATGCGTGCCCGAAGTGCCCGGCGTGGAGCGCTACCGGTGGCTGCAGGACGGCCTCCCCACCGGAACAGAAAGCGAAGAGGTGCCGGAACTGATCGCCTTCGAATCGGGAACCTACACCCTGGAAATGACGGATACCCTCGGTTGTGTGTTCCGCTCCGACCCCCTTACCCTCGAACTCTACCCGGGCTACGGACGGATACAGGGCGGCGTGTATGTGGATGTCAACAACAACGGTATACTCGACGGGGCCGACACCCTGCACAGCGGCCCTTCCATTCTGCTCCAGCAGGGAGTTTCTGCCCCGGATGCCGCCATCAGCCAGGATACGGGCTATGTTTTTATCGACGCTGTTGCGGGCCTCTACCAACTCCAGCTGGATACGGCCTCGCTTCCTCCCTGGTTGCACCCCTACTACACCCAGGTGGATTCCAACCTCTTGTTCTGCGGCGACACGCTGGTGGTCGACTGGCTGCTTCGCTTCGAATGTCCCGATCTGCAAACCACTGACAGCCTGTTCCTCTGCCAGGGCCAGTCCATCAGCTATCAGGGTATTTCCATTGCGTCGGATACCAGCTTCATCTGGACGACGATCACCTCCTACGGCTGTGACTCCAGCGTACAGGTGGTGGCCCGCTCCATCCCGCCCGTGCAGAGCCAGTTGCAACTCGAAGCCTGCTCGGGCAGCTCGGTGAGCTACGAAGGGGAAAACCTGCTTCCGGGTGAGACGCGCACCTTCACGCTCCCGGCTGCCAACGGCTGTGATTCCGTCGTGCAGGTAGAGGTCTTGGAACTTTTCCCCTCCGCTTCCAGCCTGCCCCTCTGGGCCTGTTCGGCCGAACCGGTGAATTATGCAGGTGCGATCTTATCGACGGGGGCCGAGCAGCACTCCCCCCTTCCGGGTCGCAATGGTGCGCCACCCCGGGGCGCA
>JAJDFU010000114.1:0-7901 GCA_020528935.1 Saprospiraceae bacterium
CGCATCGAAGGGTAAAAGAATCACCCATTTCACATCTGTTTTTTACAAAAACCAAATCCATGAAGCTTTTTCGTTTTACTCTATTGGCATGTATCATCATTTGCCTGTCCGGCAGCCTGAAGGCGCAGGAAGACCAGGACACCCTGGTAGAGGGCTGGAATACCTCCGTCAGCGTTGGGCTGGACCTGGCCCAGCTTTTTCAGCTCAACCCTAAGCAGGGCGCCGGCCAGAACAATTTCGGCTTCGGGGGCGCCATTTTCGGGGACGCCATATACAGGAAAAACCGGATCCTGTGGGAGAACGGCGCTTCCTGGCAGGTGGGACTCCAAAAAGTGGGGGCGGGCCTCATTTTCATTCCCCCCGTTTCCATCGGACAGGAAGGCCGCCTGGAAAAAGTACCGTACCAGAAAAATATAGACGAACTGCGCATTGGGTCCAAGCTGGGCTATGCCCTGGACCGCAAGCGAAAATGGTATGCCACAGGGGCCTTTACCCTGTTTACCAATACCCTGCGCACCTACCCCGGACCGCCGACCTACCCGGGTAACTTTTTGCGCAATATCGTGGATACCCTGACTAATACGGCCTTCTTCAACCCGGCTTTCATCACCCTTTCCGTGGGTATTGAGTTCAAACCCGATGAGCATTGGTCCTTTTACTACTCGCCCATCGGAGCCAAGTGGATCGTAGTGCCCGACGATCAGATCGCCGCTCTGGGCATACACGGAAACCCCGTACGGGGCGAGCGCGACCCCGTTACGGGACTATTCACGGATTTTGATAATGTGGATCGCCAATTCGGATCGCTTTTCCGGGCGGCTTACCAAAATCAATTCTGGAAAGACCGGTTATTTGTCCGTTCCTCCCTTCTGCTGTATTCCAACTATTTGCGCAATCCGCAGAATATTGACGTAGACTGGACCAACGAGATATCCCTGGAAGTGTTCAAGGGCCTGAAGCTCACCTTCCTGCTCAACCTCTTCTACGATGACGACGTGCTGGTGCAGATCACGGATTACGATTCCCCCGGCGGGGTAAGTGGGCTGGGCAAGCGCATCAGCCTGACCCAGCAGTTTTTGGTCAACTACAAGATCACCTTCTGAGCCTGAATTTGACGCCCGAGGGAAGGACCCGGCTGTGCACATGGCCGGGTTCTTCGTATCTTAGAAGCTGTTCCAATCCCCTGACGCTATGCCCGATAAGCGCTTGTTCCTGCTCGATGGCCACGCCTTGGTGTACCGCGCTCATTTTGCCTTTATCGCCCGCCCGCTGATCAACTCCAAGGGCGTAAACACTTCGGCCGTCACCGGCTTTACCCGCACCCTCTGGGACCTGATGAAAACCCAGGAGCCGACTCACCTGGCCGTGGTATTCGACCCGGAAGGCCCTACCTTCCGAAACGAGATGTACACCGAGTACAAGGCCAACCGGGAGGAGCAGCCCGATGACATCCGCGTCGCCCTGCCCTACATCCGGCAGATCCTGGAAGCCTGGCACATCCCGACCCTGGCTGTGGATAATTTCGAGGCCGACGACGTGATCGGCACCCTGGCCAAGCAGGCCGAACAGGCGGGTTATACCGTCTATATGGTCACCCCCGACAAGGATTTCGGTCAGCTGGTCTCCCAGAATATCTTCCTCTACAAGCCGTCCCGGCAGGGCAATGGGGTGGAGATCATGGGGGAGGAAGAGATCTGCAAGAAATGGGACATCCGGCAGGTAGACCAGGTCGTGGATATGCTGGGGCTACAGGGCGACAGCATCGACAACATTCCGGGCATTCCGGGCATTGGCCCTAAAACGGCGGCCAAGCTGCTGGCCAAGTACGATACCATTGAGGGGGTGATCGAGCACGCGGAAGAACTGAAAGGCAAGCAGAAAGAGCGCGTGATCGAACATGCCGACCAGGCCCGGCTATCCAAAGACCTGGCGCGAATCAATATAGAAGTGCCCATCGAATTTGATGAGCAGGCCTTCACCCTGGACGAACCGGACCGGGAAAGGCTGGCAGAGATCTTCCGCGAATTGGAGTTTCGCACCCTGGCCCGGGATATACTCGGGGGAGCCCGGCAAGGAGAGGAGAACACGGCTCAGGGCGATCTTTTTTCCGGGCAGGACAACGGCGGGCTGCATCCCAAACCCATACCCGATCATTCGGTAGCCACCAAAAACCTGGATAATACGCCACACACCTACCATCTGATCGACAGCCCGGAAAAGCAGAAGGCACTCATCGAGCTGCTCCAAAGCCAGTCCAGCATCTGTTTCGATACCGAGACGACTTCGCTCAACGCCAATGAGGCGGAATTAGTCGGGCTTTCCTTTGCCGTACAGCCCCACGAGGCCTACTACGTGCCGGTGCCGGCCGATGAGAAGGCCGCTCAGCGCGTAGTGGATGCCTTCCGGCCTGTGCTGGAGGATGCTTCCATAGAAAAGGTGGCCCAGAACATCAAGTACGACGCCCTGGTGCTTCGGTGGTACGGCCTGGAGCTGCAGGGGCCCGTCTTTGATACGATGATCGCGCATTATCTGCTGGAGCCCGGGCTGCGCCACAATATGGATTACCTGGCCGAAACCTACCTGAAGTACCGCCCCGTATCCATTGAGACCCTCATCGGAAAAAAGGGGAAGAAGCAGCTGAACATGCGGGAGGTGCCGGTGGAGAAGGTGACCGACTACGCTGCCGAAGATGCCGACATTACGCTGCAACTCAAGGAATATCTGGCCCCCCGCCTGGAAAAGGAAGGACTTACCGAATTGTACCGGGAGCTGGAAGCCCCCTTGGTGCCCGTGCTCGTGGACATGGAGTACGAAGGCATCAACCTGGATGTGGACTTCCTGAACCAATACGCCGGAGAACTTCACGAGCAGGTCAGGGCCCTGGAAAAAACAGTGCACGAAAAAGCGGGAACTCCATTCAATATCGCTTCGCCCAAACAAGTGGGCGAGGTCCTGTTCGACAAAATGGGCCTACCCTACCGCTGGCGCAAGACCAAGTCGGGCCAGTACTCCACCAACGAGGAAAAACTGTCGGAGCTCGCCGCCGACTACGACATCGCCCGGGACATCCTGGACCACCGCGGTCTCACCAAATTGTTGAGCACCTACGTAGAGGCCCTGCCCAGGATGGTCAATCCGCGCACCGGCCGCATCCACTCTTCCTTCAATCAGGCCATTGCCGCCACGGGGCGCCTGAGCTCCAACAATCCCAACCTGCAGAACATTCCCATCCGCACCGAGGAAGGGGCACGGGTGCGGGAGGCTTTTATTCCACGGGATAAGGACCACCTCATTCTGGCGGCCGACTACAGCCAGATCGAGTTGCGCCTCATCGCCGAGATCAGCGGCGACGAGGCCATGCTGGACGCCTTCCGGAAAGGCCAGGACATCCACCGGGCTACGGCGGCCCGCGTATTCGAAGTGCCCTACGCGGAAGTGAGCCGCGAGCAGCGCTACCGCGCCAAGACCGTCAATTTCAGTATTGTATACGGGGCGGGTTCCACCAATCTCAGCCAGCAACTCGGCATCAAGCGCAGCGAGGCCGCCGAGCTGATCGAACAGTATTTCAAGCAATATACCGGCTTGAAAAAATACATGGACGATATCGTGCGGGAGGCCCGCGAAAAAGGCTATGTGACCACCTTGCGGGGCCGCCGGCGATACCTGCGCGATATCAACTCCAAGAGCTCCCTGGAGCGGGGCAATGCCGAGCGCATGGCCATCAATACCCCTATACAGGGCTCGGCCGCCGATATGATCAAGCTGGCCATGATCGGCATTCACAAAGCGTTTGCCGAAAAGCAATTCCGCAGCAAGATGGTGCTGCAGGTCCACGACGAACTCGTCTTCGATGCGCACAAGGACGAACTGGATGCGATCCAACCCCTGATCGAAGAGCATATGAAAAACGCCCTGCCCGGCCTCGGGGTGCCCATCCTGGTGGAAATGGGTGTGGGTGAGAACTGGAAAGCGGCGCATTGATCGGAACCCGGAAGGATGGACCGCCCTCGAATCCGCATAGAACCCACCGCTTTCGACCTCCTCCTGGAAGGTTTGAGCCTGCTGGCTTTGCTGATCCTGGCAGGCCTGCCCCTGTTCTATTGGGGCCAGCTGCCGGATACCGTTCCCACTCATTTCGACGCCGGCGGCCGGCCCGACAGCTACGGGAGCAAGGGTTCCCTGCTCGCATTGCCCGGTATCGCGATCGCTTTGTACGTCGTGCTCACGGCCATGCAGCGCGTACCGCACACCTTCAATTATCCCATAGAGGTCAACCCGGGCAATGCCAAGCGGTTGTACCGCCACTCGGTGCGCATGCTGCGGCTGCTCAAAATGACGATTTTGCTGGGGTTCACCTTCATCCTGCACCGCGTCATCCTCGTCGTGTTGGGACAGGCCCAGGGCCTGGGCGCCTGGGTTTTACCAGTTTTTCTGCTGACGATTGCCCTGGGCATCGGCTACGGGCTCTGGCCGGCTTTCCGCAGATAGCCCGATCGGGGCTTCTGTACAGGCGGGAACAAAGGAACGATGTGATTTCGTTTTGTATAGAGTAGTCTAATACCGCTTCAAGTACGAAATAACTTCCAGGTCATTTCATACTTGAAACCGTATAATATAAATACATGATTATATGCAATTATTCTTCTGGAAGAAAAAACCCCGGGAAGAAGACCCCCTGGAAAAACACAAAAAAGAGATCCTGAAGGCTATAAAAAAAGTAGAGGGCAGGGTCAATCAGGTACGGGGCTTCTGGATTCAGCGGCAGCATGTGTTCTCCAAAGAGCAATTGCGCCAGGATGGCGAACTCCATTCGGCCTACGAGGAGATCCGGCAGATGCTGAACACTATGAAAGAGCGGCTGGAAGAAGGCGAAACGGAGGAATACCACCAAATCAGGGGGGCTGTTGTGGAAATGGAGCAGAAAATGCTCCACCTCATCGAAAAAATAGACGAACGGCCCCCTACCTTAAGGGAGAAATGGGCAAATTGGTTGGAAGAATAATTCACCCACACGCTTATGGCCCGCATTCCCAAAGAAAAAGTCCACGAGGTGCTGGACGCTGCGGCCGCCCGCATTCTCAAAGCCGGTGGTCCGGACGGCATCGTGAGCCGGCGCGACTTTCGCCGGCTGCTCTTCTCGCTGGGCGGCGACGAGTGGCGGCTGGTCAATCTGCTGTACCGGTTTATGGATCACCGCGATTACCGGCCCGGCGCCCGCATCACGCGTGCCGATATCGAGGATTCGCTGGACTACATCAAGACCAAACTCATCGACGCCTACGACCTGGACGACGACGGCCTTTCGCCGGAGGAAGTTGCCGAGATGTCGGCCCTGGGGAAGTATGCCGTACAACTCGCCCGTGCACTGATGGATCAGTCCTCACCCCGTGTCGCCACCGGCCTGGAACTAAAGGAAAAACTGGAGCCCTTGCTGGAAGGGCTCTTTCTCTTCGGGTTCGGCTCGGAGGGGGATTACCCATTTGAAGCCTTTCATCGGGAGGCCTCGCTGGACAAGCTCCATCGAGATACTTTTGCGCAGGCCCTGGAGCTGGACCTCGACGATCCGGAGCAGGCCATTCAGCGCTACGTGGAGGATACCTCGGCATTTCAGCGCGATTTTCAGGCGTATCATCGGGATTTCCGGGAAGACCTGGGCGAGCCAGCCGCACAAGTGGCCCGGCTTCTGGAGAAGAACCTGCGCGACCGGCGCATTTTCATCCTGGGGCTGGACGACTGGCGGGTCTATCCCCGGGCCGATCACCCCTGGTACTGGGTGGGCATCGCCCCGGACGGCAGCCTGGCCGGGCTGAGGTCGCAGGTGATCTGGACCTGAGCTAGGTCGTTTTCATCCGCTTGATCAGGCGGGCCAGCAGGCCCGGAAAGAACCGCTTGATGTAAATGGCCGCGATTTCCCAGCCGCCGATATAGACCTCCCGCTTTTGTCGGCCAACGGCTCTCACAATGCGCCGGGCGCACTCGTCGGGATCCATGCCCTTGCTTTGGCCGGCATCCATTTTGCCGTGTTTTTCACCGGTGGCGGTGAGGGCATTGCGCGATACATCCGTGCGGATCCAGCCCGGGCAGACGAGCGTAACGCGAAGGCCCCGGTCTTCCACCTCGGCCCGCAGGCCGTCGAAAAAGCCGTGCAGGGCGTGCTTGGAAGCGGCGTAAGCCGTGCGCAGGGGCGTGGAGAACTTGCCCGCCAGGCTGCTGATGGCGACCAGCTGCCCGCTGCCGCGATCCAGCATGTGAGGCAGGACGGCCTTGGTGAGGGCCACGGTGCCCAGGAAGTTGACCGCCAGGATCCGCCGGTCCACTTCGAAGGTCGTCTCGGCGGCCAGGCTGCGCTGAGAAATGCCTGCATTATTGATGAGGATGTCCAGGCCGCCGGTTTCGGCAAGCACCTTCCGGGCTACCTGCTCGCACTGATCGAAATCCGATACGTCGAGGGGATAGATCCAAACGGAGCCGGCTCCCCTGCAGTTGGCCCTGACCTCTTCCAGTTTGCCGGCGCTGCGCGCCGAAAGGACCAGAGAAGCGCCTTCTGCGGCATACGCATAGGCCAGCGCTTCCCCAATGCCGGAGGAGGCCCCCGTGATCCATACCGTTTTATTCATGTGCGCTTGCGGTGTGGTGTGCTGCGAAATATACAACTCCGCGAGCGAAGGTTGACGGAGAGAGCAAGAATAGGGGGTATCTCCCGGCAGGTCCCGCATTTGCGCAATCGGGTGTTCCGGACTGAATACCACCTTTCATTGAATGCGCCGTTTGGGAAGTCAGGCCACTGGTGCAGCCACTCGTTCGCGTTCTACAAAGTACATGTCGAGCAGTCCTTTATTCTTGGCTTCCAGCTTGCCGCGGTAGGTGCAGTCAAACTTGTATTTCACCAGGCTGAACGTGCTCTCCGAAATGTTGACGCGGCCCACCTCACCGTTGCTTTCCACGCGGGAGGCGATGTTGACCGTATCGCCCCAGATGTCGTAGGCAAACTTATTCACGCCCACTACGCCCGCTACCACGGGGCCGGTATGCAGGCCGATGCGCGCCTCGAAGTAGGGTTTGCCCAGTCGGCTTCGCTCCTGCCGTTGTTCGTTGAGGAACTCCTGCATTTCGAGCGCGGCGCGAATGATGTTGTTGGGAATGGTCTTGCGATCGGAGAGCCCGCTGGCACACATGTAGGCATCGCCTATGGTCTTGATCTTTTCGATATCCTCGTACTGTCCGATGATGAAGTCGAAGGCCTTGAAGCAGCGATCCAGCTCTTCCACCAGTTCTTCCGGGCTGAGCCGCTCGGCGATGTTGGTGAAGTTCTGGAAATCCGAGAAGAGCACCGTCACCTCGGGGAACTGGCGGGCCTGAGCCTTGCCCTTTTCCTTTAGTTCGGAAGCAATGGGCGCCGGCAGAATGTTGAGCAGGAGCTCGTCGGAGCGCTGCCGCTCCTCATCGATGACCCGGTTCTTGTCTTCCAGGGTCTTTTTGGCGCGCCGGCTGGCGCGAAAACGACCATAAGAGATGAGGGCCAGCACCAACAGAAATACGGCCCCTGCACCGGCCAGGAGCAGGTAGAACTGATTGCGCTCCTCGGTGAGCTTGGCTTCAGCCAGGTTGGCCCGGGCCTCCTGGAGCTGGGCTTCCTTGGCCAGGGTTTCCTTGCTGAGTTCCTTGTATTCCTGCTCGCGCAGTTTGGCCACTTTGGCCGCTTCCTGGGCCAGCTTCTCCGCCTCTTCCTTGGCTATGGCAATGGAATCCAGTCGGGATTGCTTCTTGGTGATCTCCTGTTCGACCTGCTGTTTGGATTTGAGCAATTCCTGCGAGCGTTCGGCCAGGGTTTGCTTTTCGGTGGACAGGCGCTCCTTGTCGGTACTCAGGCTGTTGATCTCGGCCATGAGCAGGGCGCGCTC
>JAJDFU010000114.1:7911-18875 GCA_020528935.1 Saprospiraceae bacterium
CTCCTGTTCCAGCTTCTTCTTTTCCCGTTCCAGGGCGGCCCTTTGTATCTCGTATTTCTGCTCCAGGTCGCTGATGCTGGACCCCTTTCTGCTGAAATAGTTGAAGGCCTCTTCCATGATCTGGTAGGCTTCTCGATAATCCCGTTGTTTGGTTTCCAGGCGGCTGAGCTTCTGCACGCTCTTGATGATGAGGTCCGAATCGCCGGCTTTTTTGGCATAGCTGAGGGCGCTGTTGAGCCACACTTCCTGATTGCGCTTTTCGCGTTCGCGTTCGTAGCCATCGGCGATCACAAAAGCGGTGCGGGCAGCCATGCCGTCGCTGCCCAGATCCAGGGCCAGGCGATGGGCCCGCTTGCCGTATTCGATGGTGCGTTCGGGCTGATTGCGCCGATGGGCATTGGCCAATTCGTAGTTGAGGGACATCTTCTCCCGGGCGGAGGAAGCTTGCTCGAGCTGCTGCTCCAACTCGGAAATGGACTGGCCAAAAAGGCCCAGCCCCGCCAGCAGGGCGACGGTGATACAGAGAAAGCGTAACATAATGCGCAAAAGTAAGAAACTTAGTCCGTTGGCGCGTTTTTCATTCCTTGTTCGCAGGGAATATACCCAAGAAAGGGGCGTTTTGAAAACCTGCGCTGCCAGGTACCATCTCCAGCGTACTGCGGGGGGGTATTCCGATGGGCGATCCATCACACCCATACGGCTCTAATCGGTGTCGCGGTGAATGCGCTGCTCCTGGCTGTCGCGCGCCGGGCCGTTGTTGGCCTGCATATCCAGGGCATTTTTGAACCAGACGTCCTGCTGGGGGAAGGGGATGGTAACTTCGTGCTCGCGAAAAAGCCGGTCGATCTCAAAGCGCAGGTCGCTCATCACATTCTCGATCAGCATGAATTCGCGGGAGAAAAAGTGCAGTTCGAAATCGAGGGACGAGTTGCCGAAATCGGTGAAGCGCACGAAGGGAGGCGGATAACCCAACACCTTTTTGTGCGAGCGGGCTGCCTTGAGCAACAGTTCCTTCACCAGGGTCGTATCGGAGCCGTAGGCCACCCCTACGGTCACCCAGAACCGGGCTTTGCGGTCGTTGTGGCTCCAGTTGACCACGTTGTCCACAATGAGCTTGGAATTGGGAACTATGACCACGATATTCTGCCGGGTTTGCACTTCCGAGGTGCGTATGCCGATGCGCTTTACCGTGCCGACCAGGCCCTGCAGATCCACGACATCGCCCACTTGTACGCTGCGCTCGGTGAGCAGGATGATGCCCGAAAAGAGGTCGTTGAAGGTTTGCTGCAGGCCGAGCCCCACGCCCACCAGCAAGGCGGCGGCCCCGCCCCAGATGAGGGTGAGGTTCACGCCCAGCGACTCAATCGCCACAATGAGGCCTATGGTGTAGATAACGTACTTCAGGAGCTGTTTGATGGCATACTGGGAACCGATGTCCACTTCCCGGTTCTTGTAGCAGCCCGGCAGGATGAGATTCGTGAGGATCCAGATGATGAGCCGTGCAATGAGCAGGACCAGGACGAAATAGAAGATCTCGGCCAGGGTGATGGAGATCTTTTCGCCATCCTCGCCGGTCTTGATGGGCAGCACCTCAAAGTTGAGGTTCAGTACGGCGTTCAGGATGAACAATATGGCGATGAGATAGACGATGTACTGCACCAGGCGGGTACCGGAAACCCGCTGCGTCTTTTCCCGGCCTTTGGGTTCCAGACCCTCCTTTTGCGCCTTCTGCGCCTGCTCCCGCTGGAGTCGCTTGTTGAGCAGAATGCTGAGTACGAAATCGGTCAGGCGGGCGGTCTGCCACAGGAGCAGCGCCTGGAAGAGGTTGACCAGGGTGATGGTGATGCGCTCATTGTTGTACAACTCCACATCCAGGCCGATGGACAGTTGCAGCGTGATGATGAAGAGGATGAGAAAGGCTCCCAATACGAGCCGCCGCAGCTTCTTGCGCTGGGCAAGCATGTCGTCGCCGGCAAAGTAGCGGGGAAAAATGCGGCGGTTGAGCAGCTGCCAGATAAGTACGAAGGCCCCCGCCAGTAAACTGATAAACAAGACGCTGGCCAACGTGATGTCGTAGCCGGCAATGGAGAACAGGACCTGGTTGAAGAACTCTTGCATAGGCGTGCTCGCATAGCTGAACAAGGGGCTGGGGCGACCGGCCGGGAGCCCGTGCCGTACCGGCAGATGTCCCCTGTTCGAATGTACGACTTTTTTTGTCAGACTGCCGGGAGGCAAGGGCAGCCTCTCCCGCCTTCACGGAGCTGAGCCGAATGTTGTATCTTCGCAAGGCAAAGCCCGCCGAATGATTGCCCTGGCTCGATTGATATCGCTCTTGTTCCATCCCCTGCTCATTATGACCTACATGCTGGTGCTCCTGCTGATGGTCAACCCCTATCTCTTTGGGCTGAGCAGCCTGAGCGAAAAGCCGGGGCAGATGCTTCTGCTCCAGGTTTTTTTCTCCACCTTTTTTATCCCGGCTTTTGCCATGCTTATGCTCCGCTTTCTGGGATTGGTGCCTTCCCTCCGGTTCAGGGAGCGTACCGATCGCATCATCCCCTACATCATCACCGGGGTCTTTTACTTGTGGATGTTTTACAACTTCCTGAACAACAGCCAGGTGCCCGATGCCTATGCGAGCTTCGCGCTGGGGGCTACCATCGGCCTGTTCCTGGCCTTTTTCATCAACATCTTTTCCAAGATCAGTGCGCATACGGTGGGCATGGGGGTGTTCATCGGCATGGTGGTCATCACCATGTTTTTGTTCAGCTACGGATATTTTACCGTGGATTTACGGTCTTTGGGTAGCTGGCGCCTTAACATGATCCTGATTTTATTGGTTACCCTATTGATCGCGGGCCTGGTGGGCACAGCCCGGCAAATGCTGGAGTGGCACGAGCCGATAGACCTCTACGGCGGGTACCTGATCGGGTTTGCCGCCCAGGTGATCGCTTTCCGGTTCATTTTCTAGGCTGCCGCCGGCAGTCGCCGACCCACTCCATACAAAATACGTTTCGAGATGGCATCCATGGAAAAGAAAGCTATAGTAGTAGGAGCCGGCCTGGTCGGTTCGCTCTGGGCCGTTATGCTGGGGCAGCGCGGGTATGCGGTAGATCTGTACGAACGGCGGCCCGATGTGCGCAAATCGGGTTTTGCCGGAGGCCGGTCTATCAATCTGGCCATGAGCGTGCGCGGCTGGCGGGCACTGGAAAAGATCGGTATGGCCGAGGTCATCGGCCGCCAAGCCATTCCCATGCACGGCCGCATGATGCACGATACCCGGGGAGAACTCACCTTTCAGCCCTATGGCAAGAAAGGCCAGGCCATCTACTCGGTATCGCGGGGCGGGCTCAACCTGGAATTGCTGGAACTTGCCGATACCCATCCCGATGTTCACCTCCACTTCGATCAGCGGTGCCAGGGCGTGGATCTTTCGGCGAATACCCTGCACTTCCGCCACGAGCATACCGGCAAACCAAGCCGGGTCCGTGCACCCCTCCTCTTCGGTACCGACGGCGCTTTCTCCATGGTGCGCGACAGCATTATGAA
The DNA here is from genome assembly GCA_020528935.1 of Saprospiraceae bacterium. Taxonomy (GTDB): domain Bacteria; phylum Bacteroidota; class Bacteroidia; order Chitinophagales; family Saprospiraceae; genus JAJDFU01. Next base: position 11,458 of record JAJDFU010000114.1, read on the forward strand.
GCAAACCCGGCGCTTCAACTACAGCCAGCAATTTCTGGAGTACGGGTACAAGGAACTGCACATCCCGCCCACCGCTCAGGGGAGGCACCGCATGGAGCCCAACGCCCTCCACATCTGGCCGCGCGGCAGCTTTATGCTCATCGCCCTGCCCAATGCCGACGGCAGCTTTACCTGTACCCTCTTTCTGGCGTACGAAGGCAAAGAGTCCTTCGCCCGCCTGCATACGGATGCGGAGGTGACGGCCTTTTTCGAGCGCCAGTTCCCGGATGTGCTCCCCCTCATGCCCGATCTGCTGGAGGACTTTCGCCAGAACCCCACGGCCGACCTGGTAACCATCCGGTGCAATCCCTGGCATCACGACGGCAAAGCCCTGCTCCTGGGCGACGCCTCACACGCCATCGTGCCGTTCTATGGGCAGGGCATGAATGCGGGCTTCGAGGATTGCAGCCTGCTGGATGCCCTGGTAGACGAGTACGCCGAAGACTGGTCGAGTATTATTCCCGCCTTTAGCCGCATGCGCATCCCCCAGGCCGACGCCATCGCCGATCTGGCGCTGCGCAATTTCATTGAAATGCGCGATAAAGTGGCCGACCCGGATTTTCTGCTTCGAAAAAAGATCGCCGCTCGCTTGCACGAGCAGTATCCCGAATTCCTCCCGCTGTACTCCATGGTGTCGTTCAGCCACCTGCCCTACGATCAGGCTCTGCGGGAAGGCCAGGCACAAGACGCCTTTTTTGAGCGCGTACTTCAGCTGGAAGGCATAGAAGAGAACTGGGCGGACAATCCCGAAGTGAACCGCCTGTTCGAGCAGTGGTGGGCCGGACGCCGGGACGTATTACAGGAACAGGCTTAAAGCTGCTGGTCCACCTCCTTGAGGGCGTCCTCCCGGTACGATCCGAACCAGCTGCCCAGCCGGTGGCGGGCCTTTTCCTTTACCTCGTCGTTCACGTAGGAGGCGACGGTCACCAATCCGAAGGTGAGCACGCCGATGTCGTCGGTATAGCCCAATATCGGAGTGAGGTCGGGCAGGGCGTCGATAGGAGCCAGGAAGTATCCCAGTACGCCCAGTATCATGTGCTTGGCCCAGGCCGGAGTTTCCTTGCGCCGGAAGGCGTAATAGAGCAGCAGGGCCGCGTACACCGTTTGTATGCCGGCCTGGCGGGCGTAATGCTTGAGTTTATTCCAGAATGCGCTTTCCGAAAAAAACCGGGAAAAGCGGCTAAAGGGATTTTTCATCTCCAAATGTACTGTTCAAAAGCATAAACAACTGAAGCGGGCGGATTAGTTCAAGATTTTTCTTGGGCGTGCGCCCACCCATCCGACAGCCGAGGCGCATCCAGTAAAGAAAAAGCTATGAAAACCTCAACCGCTGCCAGATATCGGAAGCGCACGGTTGCCGCTCCGGCCGGCGCCATTGCCGATGTGGCTTTTTTGCTGCTTATTTTCTTTTTAGTGACCACCCAGATCGCCCAGGAGAAGGGCATCACTACGCAGCTGCCCCCCTACGAGCTGCAGCCGCCTCCGCCCATGGCAGATCGCAATGTGCTCCGCATCCTCATCAGTGCAGAGGGACAGATCCTGGCGGATGGGGAACGGTTGCCCCGGGAGGAACTCCGTTCGCGCATCCGGGATTTTATCCTCAACCCGGAAGGGGCCGCCCACCTGGCTTCGGCACCGAACAAGGCCGTGATCTCTCTGCAGCACGACCGCAGCACCCGGTATGGCGATTACCTGGCCGTTTACGATGCCATCCTCTCGGCCTACCGCTCGATCTGGGAAGCGCGCGCCCAGGCGCAATACGGCACTTCCTACGAGGGGCTGGGCGCAGCCCGGCAAAAGCAGATCCGCGCGGCGGTACCTCTGGTCATCTCGGAAGCGGAGCCTTCCGATGTAAAGCGGTAAGGTTCAGGCCGTCTTCCGGGCGGGTTGCCGCTGTTCGCGCAGGGGCCGGAATTGAAAGCCGCGCTCACTGAAGTGCTCCAGCACCCGAGGCAGGGCGTATTCCAGCCGAGGCCAGGCTTTGAGGCTGTCGTGAAACACGATGATGGAACCCGGCTCCGAGCGGTGCACCACGTTGTCGAGGCACTGCTGCGGGCTGACGGCCGGGTCGAAATCGGCGCTGAGCACATCCCACATTACAATGCGGTAATGGCGCTGCAAAAATTGGGCCTGGCTGGGTTTCAGCTTTCCGTAGGGCGGGCGAAACAATTCTCCGCCGATGGACTGTGCGCCGCGGCGCGTATCCAGAAAATAGGCCCGGTTGTCCGTTTGCCAGCCATTCAGGTGGTGGTGGGTATGGCTGCCCACGGCATGGCCTTCCCGCCGCAGCCGGGCGAAGAGCTCGGGATGCTTTCGTGCATTTTGCCCTACGCAGAAAAAAGTGCCCCCGGCATCAAAGGCCTGGAGCTGGTCCAGCACCCAGGGGGTAACTTCCGGAATGGGGCCGTCGTCGAAGGTGAGGAAAAGAACCTTTTCATTCGTGGGAATGCGCCAGGTAAAATGCGGAAAGAGATTTTGAACAACTTGGGGAGTTTTCACCAGGTACATGGCATGGGGAATTTTTTCAATGTTCATGGAATTCGGGCTGCAACCCGAAAAGGGTTGAGCCGCAAAAAGTTTGATGCGTAATCTCGCTTGTGTAGCTTCCGGGATACGGCTGTTCTTCCGGTAGGAAAAAAGCCGATTGCAAACTGGGGGGTGCGTTGAAGTGTGTCCAACGCTTGTGTAAAAATAACGCTTGGAGGCTTATATTCGCTGCCCACCGATAAAAATAACTGTTTCTATGTCCGACGTACGCGTACGTTTTGCGCCCAGCCCCACCGGCGCGCTGCACATTGGGGGCGTCCGCACAGCATTGTACAACTATCTGTTTGCGAAGCAGCATGGCGGCGCCTTCGTATTGCGCATTGAGGATACCGATCGGCAGCGCTGCATTCCCGGTGCGGAAGCGTACATCCTGGAGGCCCTGGAATGGCTGGGCCTGCATCCCGACGAAGGGCCGGGAAGCTACGGCGGCGGGGCTGGTCCGTATCGCCAGAGCGAGCGAAAGGAAAGCTACCGGCAACACGCCCTGCAACTGGTGGAGCAAGGAAAGGCGTACTATGCCTTTGATACGCCGGAGCAACTGGACGCCCGGCGCGAAGAGGCCAGGGCGGCCGGCGACCACGCCTGGAAATACGACCACAGCCAGCGCCACCGCATGCGCAACAGCCTGAGCCTGGGTACCGCAGAAACAGCGCGCCTGCTGAAGGAGGAGGCGCCATACACCATTCGGCTGCTCGTGCCGGAAGAGGAACAGATCGCCTTCGAAGACCGGATTCGCGGGAGCGTATCCTTCCAGGGGCGTGAGCTGGACGACAAGGTGCTGCTCAAAGCCGACGGCATGCCTACCTACCATCTGGCCAACATCGTGGACGACCACCTCATGGGCATCACCCACGTCATCCGCGGCGAAGAGTGGCTGCCCAGTACCGCTCATCACGTGCTGCTTTACCGGGCCTTCGGCTGGGAGGAGGAGATGCCGGAGTTTGCCCACTTGCCCCTCATCCTCAAGCCCAGCGGCCAGGGTAAACTGAGCAAACGCGACGGCCGCAAGCTGGGTATTCCCGTGTTTCCCCTGCGCTGGGAAGGCGATAGCCCGGACGACTCCTTCGAGGGCTTTCGCGAGGCCGGCTTTGACCCCCGCGCCGTGATCAACTTCCTGGCCTTCCTGGGCTGGAACCCCGGCACCGAACAGGAGATCTTTTCGCTGGAGGAGCTCGTGGAAGCCTTTTCCCTGGAGCACATCGGCAAGGCCGGCGCCCGCTTCGATTACGACAAGGCCCGCTGGTACAACCAACAGTACCTCATGCATACCCCCGATGCGGAGCTGGCCGGGATGCTTCGGCCCCTGCTGCGCGAAAAAGGGCACGAGCCCCAACGGGATTACCTGGAAGCTTTCGCCGGCCTGTTCAAGGAACGGGCCGTCCTGCTGGGAGACTTCTGGACCCAGGGGTATTATTTTTTCGAGCCGGTAGCATCGTACGACCAAAAGGCCTTGCGCAAGCGTTGGAAACCCGACTTGCAGCCCATGCTGGAAAAGCTGGCCGGGGAGATCGCCGATGCCGGGGCCTTTGATCCGCAGGATGTTCAGGCTATCTTACAAGACTTTATGGAGCGGGAAGGCCTCAAGCCCGGCGGTCTGTATCCCTTTTTGCGCCTGGCCCTTTCCGGCTCGCTCAAAGGGCCCGGATTGCCGGAGATGATCAGCCTGATGGGCCGGGAGGTGGTAGCCCGCCGCCTGCGCGAGGCCCCCGATCAATTCAATGCTCTGCTGAACCCAAAGGATCATGGCTAAAAAGAAAAAACCAGAAGAAAGCCCGCAAGAAAAGAAACCCGGCGTACACGAGGAGCTCGAGGGCTTCAACATTCGCATCAACGAATTTGGAGAGATCATCTCTTCCTTCGAGGTCGAAAAGCTCAATGCATTCCTCAACGAAAAGGTAGAAGACAAGAAACTGAGCGATAAAAAAGAGAAGGACGAGGAAGAATAGCTTGGTTGGGTTTTTAGGGAACGGATTATTTCCTTTGCCCTTGTGCACTCCTGAGTAACGGCACGGTGCAATTTGTTGCCGGATTTTTAGGCTCAAAATGGGATATTTTAATATTTTGCGGCAGAGAATGCGGGTCTAATGGCGGGTTATCCGCCGGATAAAACCTCAGCAAAATTCATAATCCCATGAGCATCAACCACTTAGCCGATCGGCTAATCTACGGCCGTTCGATGCCCCTACAGTCTGTATTCCTGTTTTCAACACTACGTTTTACCTGTTCCCCTTGCAGCACGAGCGCGTCTTTGTGGCTGCTAAAATCCATATCCTTGTAAAAGCAATATCCCAGCAAAAAACCGAGTCCCGATGAAAAACGTGTTTACCCCCCTGAATCGGATTGAATGCCAAACCGTTCGGCTGCTCCTGGCCGCCGCCTTTGTCGCCCTGCTGGCCCTGCCGGGAAGGGGGCAGATCGATAGTCTTCCTTTTCTTTTCGATACCGTTTATTGCGACGGAATACCCCAAACCCCTACTGCTGTTCGAGATACGATTGCAGATTGGTACTCTCGCGTATCCGTTGCCTTTGGGGTCCAGGCCTTGGACAGCTGTAATACATTCAATGTGGATGGTACTCCAGAAGTTACGCCTGTAAATATTCCGAATAATGCGCCCGCATGTCAGGTCTTCGAAGTAACATGGACGGTTACCTGCGACGGGCAACCCTTTGTATTTCAATCGGCACTGACCCTGCTGGATACTGTGGGGCCCATTATTGTAGACAGCAGCCTGGTGGCTAACGATACCATCAGTTGCTCCGACCCCATACCCCCGGTGCCTCTGCTCACCATAGACAGCTTCATGGATTGCAATGTGATACTGGACAGCATTGAGTTCGACACCACCCTGATACCCGATGTATCCGATCCTACGGGTTGTGGTTTGTACAACTACGTCATTGAAAGGCGATGGACAGTAAGGGATACTTGTGGAATGTCCAATACCTATACTCAGCTCATCGTGGTGCGCGATGTGCTCGGCCCAACGTTTACCGCCCCGGCCGATACATCCTTCTACGCCGACACCAGCATGATGAGTACAGCCTGCATTACCGACGTGTCGCCCATGGTGGCCGGCATGCCCACCGGCTTGACGGACAATTGCGACCCCGATCCCAGTATACGCTTCAGTGACGATACCACTTTTCTTTCTTGCCTCAACACCTATGATATCATCCGTACCTGGACGGCCGAGGATACTTGCGGGAATATTACTTCCCTCACCCAGGCGATCTCGGTCTTCGACACCATAGCGCCCACCTTTACGGTACCCCCAGACACAACGGTCAGTTGTGAATTAGCTGACGATCCAGCAATCACAGGTTTGCCCACTAACCTTCAGGATAATTGTGGTGGGGCGGTAAACTTTTTCCTTCTACCAGCCATAATTTCCATCGATCCAGATTGTCCAAACGAGCAGGAGATTGTTCGTACTTGGGTGGTCGAGGACGAATGCAGCAATCGCGACTCTGCGATACAAATCATAAACACCATTGACACGACGCCACCCTCCTTCCTGGTGGAACCCCAAGATCTGACGATCAATTGCGTGGATGGGGTAAATATTGATGCTGAATTCCAGAGCTGGATAAGCAGCATCGGCGGTGGGGCCATAGATGACAACTGTTCGCTGGTGGACAGCCTCACCGTGTTCACCCGCGACACCGCCGGCAACGTGCCTGCCGTACTGCCGCCGGCCGACTGTCCCGACTCTACGGGCTTTATCCGCGGGCAGCAGGTGTGGTTCGTCCTGGTGGACGAGTGCGGCAATCGCGATTCCCTGCTCCGGGATTTCACGGTATTCGACACCATCCCGCCCCAACTGGCCGACTGCCCCACCGATCAGGTGCTGCCTACCGACCCGGGCGTCTGCGAGCGCGACTTTGTGCTGGAGGTGCCCACCATCATTGAGAACTGCGGCAGCTCCGTGAGCAATGTAGTGGCCTCGGACACGACACACCTGCGCGGGCCCTCCGGCATGGGCGTCAACGATCCGGTGGAGCCCGTAGCGCTGGACATCCCCTTGCCGGGGCCCCTGCCCTTCAACGCCTTCTCCGACGGCCTGCTCACCATCAATCTCTTCAATGTGGATGCCGACTCCCTCACGGAGACCTTCTTCATCCGCGGCGAGGACGGCAGCCTCCTGGACATCACCCGCCGCACTTCCGTGCAGTGCGGCGACACCACCCAAACGCTGACGCTCACCAAGGCGCAGATCGACGATTGGGGTACCGATGGGGTCATTTCCCTCTTGCTGGAGCCCAACATCCCGGCCGATCCCAACTTTGCCGTGAACAACATCTGCAACAGCCCGGGTGATACCTCCTTCATCGAGGCCATCCTGGAAGTGCCCCGCAAAGACTTTTCCGGCCTGGTGTATGCCGTTCAGATCAACAGCGGCTCGCGCGACACGCTTTCCACGGTCAAGGACACGACCGTGACCCTGCTGCCGGGCGTTAACCAGATCACGTATTTCATTTCCGATTGCGCGGGCCGTACCGACAGTTGCTCCTACACGGTGGAGATTCAGGACCAGGAAGACCCCCTCATCGTCTGCCCGGCTTCCATCATCCGGCCTACCGACCCGGATTCCTGCACGGCGGTGATCACATTGCCGCTGCCCATGACCGTGAGCGACAACTGCGCGGCCGGCGATCCCTTTGAGATCACCGTGCCGGCCGACACCAGCGATGCCTGGATCCAGTTCAACTTCAACCCGGACCTGGGCTTCATCGCCGCCGCGAAGACCTATCACCACACCGGCCTGGCCGCCGATGCCCGCTTCGAACGGACCCCCCGCCTCCACTACCCGGCCGAATGCCCACGCAATTTT
>JAJDFU010000175.1 GCA_020528935.1 Saprospiraceae bacterium
CCCCCCTTCTTCTGGCGTCGCCGCACTATGTGTTTAAGAGACCGCCATACGGCCGGAAGACGAGCCCCTCGAAGAAAAAATGATCCGGCATCTGTCCGACCAGAGCCTGTATTTCCGCTTTTTCGGCCAGATCCCCAAGGTGTCGCACGAGTGGCTCAGCCGCTTTACCCATATCGACTACGACCGCGAGATGGCCATCATTGCCGAACTGGAGGAAGCCGGCGAGCGCCACATGATCGGCGTGGTGCGCCTCATCGAGGACCCCTGGGGCGAAACGGCCGAGTACGCCATTGCCGTGGCCGACCCCTGGCAGGGGCAGGGGCTGGGCAACCTCCTCACCGATTTCATCCTGGAGATTGCACGCGACCGGGGCCTCAAAAAGGTGTACGCCTCCGTGCTGGCCACCAACAAGCGCATGGTGCACATGTTTGAGCGCCGCGGCTTCGATCTACGGCGCGAAGACTTCGAATCCTACTTCGTAGAACTGGACCTCAGCAAGCAGCCCGCCGGCTGACTCCACGCCTTCGCGCTCCCCATGCCCGGGCGGGCGATCCGGCTCCTTTTGCTTTCGCCTGGCTTCACTGCGCACTCGGCAGGGGCTCCGCATCGCCGGCCTGCTCGATCTCGCCGGCCAGCCCCTGGCTCAGGCTGAAAGCCTCCGGCTCGCCGTAGTAATGGACGCTGCCGCCCGTCTTGGCCGATGCGCGCAACTCCTCCCCGGCCTGCACCCAGACCTCGCCCCCGGTATTGGTCTTTACGCGGGTGCGGCGGCAGGCCAGCTCGCGGGCATCGTAAATGCCGCCGGTGGGTGCTGCGGCTTTTTGCGAAAAGGCTTCGCCCCAGAGCTCCATCTCGGCACCCTCGGAGACCCCCGCATCCAGCAGGTTGGTGTACACCTCCAGGGCCACCTGGGCGCCACTGGCCGCGCGCAACTTGAGATCTTCGCTGCGCAGGGGATGGTCCGAGCGGAGTTCCGCCCCGAGATGAGCGGCCACCGCCTTGAGGTGCGAATAGGTCACTACAAGGCGAATGGGGTTGCCGTCGGCGAGGAGAAGGGGGTCCTGGTGCCGGATCTGTAGCTTCTCCCGGCTCAACTTGATGCGAACGGCGTCGGGGGCTACCTCTTCGTCGAGGAGCGTAAGTTGGGGCGATTCGCCCGGTACCAGGGTAAGTTCAATATTGCCCGTGACGGAAAGCGCGGAAAAGTCGCCGAGTTGGCGCGTGTGCTGGGCCGAACAGAGCAGGGGAATGCTCAGTGCCGCAAATAACAGATAGCGCATGAGATCGTTTTCTATAGCCGATGCTTTGCGGCCGGCCTTACCCCCATATCCCGGCGACCGTCTTTCCAAACAAGGCAATTTTTTTGATCTTTGTGGCTTCAAAAAACCAACACCCCCGGCAACGAATCCATTCGGCCCATGGCACAGCAAAACGATGCATTCAAGCACCTCATCGCCCACTGCAAGGAGTACGGCTTCATCTACCAGTCCAGCGAAGTGTATGACGGGCTCAGCGCCGTGTACGATTACGGCCCCTACGGCGTAGAGCTCAAGAACAACATCAAGGACTACTGGTGGCGCAGCATGGTGCACATGCACGACAACATCGTGGGGCTGGACGCCGCCATCTTCATGCATCCCAAGACCTGGAAGGCCTCCGGCCACGTGGACGCTTTCAACGATCCCCTTATCGACAATAAGGACAGCAAAAAGCGCTACCGGGCCGATGTGCTGATCGAGGAGTACCTGGACAAGCTGAGGGAGAAGATCCAAAAAAACGTCAAGAAAGCCGCCAAGCGCTTCGGCGAGAAGTTCGACGAGGCGATGTTCCTGAAGACCAACGAGCGGGTGTTGCGCTACCAGGAAGAGCACGGCCGGATCAAGCAGCGCCTGGCCGATGCCCTCAGCGACGGCGATATGGCCGACCTGCGCGCCATGATCGACGAGCTGGAGATCGCCGACCCCGAGAGCGGCTCGCGCAACTGGACCGACGTGCGCCAATTCAACCTCATGTTCAGCACCCAGCTGGGCAACATCGCCGGGGAGGAAGGCAAGCTGTACCTGCGGCCCGAAACCGCCCAGGGCATCTTCGTCAACTTCCTCAACGTGCAAAAGACCACCCGCCAGAAGCTGCCCTTCGGCATCGCCCAGATCGGCAAGGCCTTCCGCAACGAGATCGTGGCGCGGCAGTTCATCTTCCGCATGCGGGAATTTGAGCAGATGGAAATGCAGTACTTCGTGCAACCGGGCACCGAAATGCAGTGGTACGAGCGCTGGCGCGAAACCCGCATGCGCTGGCACCGCGCCCTGGGTATGCCCGAGGGCAGGCTCCGCTTTCACGAACACGACGCCCTGGCCCACTACGCCAATGCTGCCGTGGACATTGAGTTCGAGTTTCCCTTCGGCTTCAAGGAACTGGAAGGCATCCACAGCCGCACCGACTTCGACCTGGGCAGCCACCAGGAGGTGTCCGGCAGAAAGCTGCAGTACTACGATCCGCAGCGGCAGGAGAGCTACGTGCCCTATGTGGTGGAAACCTCCATCGGCTGCGACCGCATGTTCCTGGCCCTCATGAGCACGGCCCTGCAGGAAGAGGAAGTACCCGGCCAGGAAGGCAAAACGCGCACCCGCGAGGTGCTGAAGCTGCACCCGGCCATAGCGCCCATCAAAGCCGCCATCATGCCGCTCAAGCGCAATGAGGAACGCCTGGTGAATGCCGCTCAGGACATCTTCAGGCAGCTGCGCTTCTCCTTCAACTGCCAGTACGACGACACCGGCTCCATCGGCAAACTCTACAGCCGCCAGGACGCCATCGGCACGCCCTACTGCATTACGGTGGATTTCGACACCCTGGAAGACGAGACGGTCACCATCCGCGACCGCGATACCCTGGAACAGGAGCGGGTGCCCATCCAGCGCCTGGAGGAGATCATCCGCCGCCGGGTGGACATGCGGGGCATTTTGGAGTAGCCGGCAGTAAGCAGCAGGCAGCCCCGAAGAATCCGGCTGCGAACTGCTTACCGTCGAACTATCAACCTCGACCTACCGCGCCCGGAAGGTCAGCTCCAACTCCAGGATGGCATCAAAATCCAGATCGTCCAGGCCAAAGTCGTCCTCATCCACATCCTCGGTGGTGAAGAGAACCAGGGTGGTCTCGGTGAGCGTGCGCACGGTGTATTCATAGGTATCGTCGTCGTCGTCATCGGTGATGATGAGGGTGTTGCCGCTGAGGCTCCAGGTGTCGTCATCGTCGAATAGGTCCTCCAATTCAAAGAGTTCGTCGTCGCAGTCGTCGGGGCCATCCTCGTCATCGATGCTGCCGTCGGGCCGGAAGTAGTAAATGTCGTCCTTGGCACAGTCATCTACGTCATCGATCATACCTGCGATTTCCAGGATGGCCTCTTCCAGCGCATCGTCCGGAATGCCGGTCACGGCCTCTTCGTTGGCCGCCAGGATGATGGGTGCCAGCTCCGCCGTATTGGTGTTGACATCCTCCAGTTGCCACCCGCCCTCGAGG
>JAJDFU010000070.1 GCA_020528935.1 Saprospiraceae bacterium
TGAATCCCCTACAAATCTTTCAGCATTTTCATATCTCAAAAAAAACACATTCACCCAACATACCCCCATTTTCATAAAGCAGGCTAATACTCTATTATTGCTGTGTGTCGCGGGAACGGTGTCGTTCGCTCAATCGGGAACGATCCGGGGTATCGTGATTGATGACGAATTGGGCGAGGCGGTTATCGGGGCGAATGTCGCCACGGTAGATACCGTGGCCTTCACCGGTACGGTCACCGACCTCGACGGCGCATTTACCCTCAACCTGGATCCCGGTATACACGCCATCAAGATTTCCTACATCGGATATGATCCACTTATCATTGACGAGGTAGAGGTCAGGGATGGAAAAGTCACCTTGCTCGAAAACCTTCGCCTGAAGGAGGCCAGTCAGGAGCTCGTGGAGGTCGTCGTCAAGGCAAAATCGCTTCGCAATACCGAGACGGCCCTCATGACCCTCAAGAAAAAATCACCCGCCATGCTGGACGGCATTTCCTCGGCCAAGTTTCGGGTCACGGGGGATGCCACGGCAGTAGAGGCGGCCAAGCGCATTACCGGGGTATCCATCATCGGCGGCAAGTACGTGTACGTGCGCGGCCTGGGCGACCGCTATTCGAAAACCACGCTGAACGGCGTGGACATTCCCGGGCTGGACCCCGACCGCAACACCATACAGCTGGATATTTTCCCGACCAACCTCATCAACAACATGGTGGTGAGCAAGAACTTCACCGTTGATCTGCCCGCTGATTTCACCGGGGGGTTGATGAACATCGAAACCAAAGACTTTCCCGAAGAGCGCCTGTTGCAAATTTCGGTAGGTACCGAATACAACCCCAACATGCACTTCAAGTCGGATTTCCCGACCTACGAGGGCGGCAACACCGACTTCCTGGCCTTTGACGACGGCACGCGCGGATTGCCCGATGCCGCGCGACAGCCCCAAATTCCCAATCCCATTGAGCCCGGCTTCACCGACCAGGAGGTGAACGACTTCGTCAAGAGCTTCAGCCGGACCCTGAATGTGGACCGGGTCACCAGCGTGCTGGATTTCAGCTTCGGCCTCACCTACGGCGATCAATTCAACCTCAAGAAAAGGGATAGCAATATTCCCTCGGATAAAGATCCCACGCTGGGCGTCATCTTTTCACTTTCCTACAAGTCCGACTACAACTACTATACCCAGGCGATCAACTCGGAATGGCAGCGCGTACCCGATCCGGATTCCTTCCAATTGCGCGTGGCCACCGAACAGACCGGCGTGCTCGGCGAGCGCAGTTTTCTCCTGGGCGGGCTGGCCGGGCTCGCCTACAAGGCCAAGCTCTTCAAGATCAGGCTGACGGCGATGCGCCTGCAAAACGGCATCAGCCGGGCCGCCGAATTCAACATCTTCGACAATGCCGCGGCAGCCGGCCAATCCGGCTTTCGGGCCTTTTCGGACAACCTGGAGTACAACCAGCGCTCGCTCACCAACGTCATGCTGAACGGCACCCATGTGACCGAAGAGTCGGGCTGGAAGATCGACTGGCGGATATCCCCTACGATCTCCACTTCCGACGATCCCGACATCCGGAAAACGGCCTTTACGATTGCGGATGACGACGAAACGCTGACCTTCAACCCCGGTGCCGGCGGCAACCCGATTCGCCTCTGGCGTTTCCTGGACGAGATCAACGTGGTCGGAAAGATCGACGTGGTCAAGGACTTTCGCCTTTTCCAGGAAAATGCCAACCTCAAGTTCGGGCTAAGCCACGTGTACAAGCAGCGGGACTACGAGATCCTGGAGTACAACCTGCAGTTCTTCAGCCGGCAACCAAACTGGCCCGAACCCGACCCCTCGCTCGTTTTGGTGGATGAGAATATCTTTCCGGATGGCCCCATCTTCATGCAGTCCGGAAACCAGACGCCCAACTCGAACGCCTACAATTCGAACGTGCAGAATACGGGTGCCTACGTGTCCACGGAGGTGGCTCCCCTGTACTGGCTCCGGGCCATCCTCGGCGTACGGGCTGAAAATTACGTGCAGCGGCATACCGGGCGCGATCAGATCTTCGCGCAGGGCAATACCGAACAAGGCCGGAACCTGGACAATGAAAAAGTGCTGGACGCTCTGGATTTCTTTCCTTCGGTCAACCTGATCTTCAGCCTGAACGACCGGAATAACATTCGGGCATCCTACTCCAGAACGATTGCCCGTCCTTCGTTCAAAGAACTCTCCTTCGCGCAGATCCTCGACCCGGTGAGCAACCGGATCTTCAACGGCAGCTTGTTCCCCTTCGTCAGCCAGGAGGGCGAAGTGATCTGGGACGGCAACCTCACCGAAACCCGCATCAACAACTTCGACCTGCGCTGGGAATTGTTCCTGCCGAGAGGACAGATCTTCTCCGTCAGTGCTTTTTACAAGCAGTTCAACGATCCCATCGAACTGGTGCGCATCGCCCTGGCGCCCACCGGAGCGGAGTTTCAGCCGCGAAACGTTGGGGACGGCCAACTTTACGGTCTCGAGTTGGAATTCCGCAAGGACCTCGACTTCATTTCGCCGGCCTTTTCCTATTTCAATGTGAGTGCCAACGTGACGCTGGTGCAGTCGCAGATCGATATGGCTGTCACGGAATTCAACGCTCGCAAGACCTTTGAGCGCACCGGAGAAGAGATCGACGACCGCCGGCAGATGGCCGGCCAGGCTCCCTACGTGATCAATGCGGGGCTCAGCTACTCCAACCCCAATATCGGCCTGGATGCCGGCCTGTTCTACAACGTGAAAGGCCGCACGCTGGATATCGTGGGCAACGGACTGTATCCGGACGTGTTCGTCATCCCCTTCAATAGCCTGAACTTCAGTTTCATCAAAAAATTCGGCAAAGAAGACCGGGCTTCCATCGATTTCCGGGTGAGCAACATCCTCAACGACCGGGTGGAAAGCGTGTTTGAATCCTTCAATGCCGACGATCAATTCTTTACGAGTGTGAATCCGGGCGTCGGATTCAGCCTCGGGTTCAGCTACCGGATCTTTTAACCCGGATCATTCCCGGTTTCGAGGATAAAATGTCATACTCGTTATTCGTGGCATTTTATCCTTGAAACCGCATAAGAATGGGACTGGATCGATCGTAATGGTTTGATTTTCATCAACTTTGCCATTCGCAGCCCTTCGGGTGGAACATCCGGTGAATTTTCCGGGGTAAACCGACCGAGCTGAAGGAAAAACGTACGAAGGCCCTCCGATACCGTTCTGATCGCGGTATCGAAGGGCTTTCTGCTTTTCGGGAGGGGGGAGCGCGCGGGAAGCGGTTTCACCAAGAGTCGCTCAAAGCCTCTACAGCTCTAGTGCAGCGAAGACGCAGAACAAAAGGGCGTGCGAATCCAGAAGGTCAGTTACTTCTCCCGGTAATCCAGGGGGATGAGCTTGTCTTCTATACAAGGAAAACCCAGGAGGCCGCCGATCTTCAGGACCGATTTGGCGAGGCCAGGGAAAACCGTTACACGGAAGGGGGCCGTGACAGGGGAAGG
>JAJDFU010000238.1 GCA_020528935.1 Saprospiraceae bacterium
CCCATGTTCAACTATTATCGCTATTGCGGTGTAAAGGTTGTGTATGCCAAGGAAAGCCCCTAAGCGCTGCCCTGGCAGATCACCGTCCACATTCTTTGGCCGGAAGCGGCCGAACTCCATCTCCTTCCCCACATCTGGTTTCGCAACACCTGGGCGCCGCCCCGGAGCAAACCCAAGCCCAAACTCCGGGCCGAGGGGGCTGCCATCCGGGCCTAACATCCGGAGCTGGGCATCTACTGGTTGCATACCGAAGCGAACTGCCTCAGTTGGTTTACGGACAACGAGACCAATTACGCCTTGCTGTTCGACGGGGAGAACGAGGCCCCCTATGTGAAGGACGCCTTCCACCGGGCTCTGATCCGGGGCGAAACCGAGGCCGTCAACCCCGCCCGCGAAGGCACCAAGGCCTGCTTTCACCAACGCCTGGAGATAGCGCCCGGCGGTTCGGCCGTGCTGCGCCTGCGCCTGGGCCGAAATGCGGAGCAGAACTTTGGCCCGGCCTTCGATGCGCTGGTCGAACAACGCCGGTCCGAAGCGGATGCCTTCTATGCTTCCTTGCTGCCCGAAGCGGCCCATGCCGAAGAAAAGCGGGTGCTGCGCCAGGCCCTGGCCGGCATGCTGTGGACCAAGCAGTTCTATTTCTTTGACCTGGACCAGTGGCTGGAGGAGCACGGCGCCCATCCCTTCTTTCCGATCACCGCCACCCGGCAGGTACCCAATGCCGGCTGGATGCACATGATCAACCGCGACATCATCTCCATGCCCGACAAGTGGGAGTACCCCTGGTATGCCACCTGGGATCTGGCCTTCCACACCCTGCCCCTGGCCATGGTGGATGTGGATTTCGCCAAGCAGCAACTCCAGCTCATGCTGCACGAGCTGTACATGCATCCAAGCGGGCAAATGCCGGCCTACGAGTGGAATTTCGGCGACGTCAATCCGCCCGTACACGCCTGGGCTGTGCTGGTGGTGTACAGCATGGACAAGGAACAAAAGGGGCGGGGCGACCTGACGTGGCTGAAAAACGCTTTCCAGAAGCTTCTCCTCAACTTCACCTGGTGGGTGAATCGCGAAGACCCCACCGGGCGAAATGTTTTCCAGGGCGGCTTCCTGGGCCTGGACAACATCGGCCTGTTCGATCGCAGCAAGCCCCTGCCCACCGGCGGCCACCTGGAGCAGGCCGACGGCACCGGCTGGATGGCCCTCTACAGCCAGAACATGCTGGAGATCGCTCTGGAGCTGGCTGCCGAAGAACCCGCCTATGAGGATATGGCCCTCAAATTCCTGGAGCACTTCCTCTTCATCGCCTCGGCCATGGATCGCCTGGGCGACCGGCCCGATGAGATGTGGGACGTGGAGGACGGCTTTTTTTACGACCTCCTCCGTCTGCCCGACGGTCAGGGCATCCGCCTCAAGGTGCGTTCCATGGTGGGCCTGCTGCCGCTTTGCGCCGTGACGGTGATCTCCAAAGAGACCTTTGCGCGTTTCCCCCGCCTATGGGAGCGGGCGCAATTTCGGTTCGACAAATACCCGGAATTGCTCAAGACCATACACGATCCCCGCCTGGAGGGCGTCGAGGGCCGGCACATGTCGGCTGTGCTGGACGAGGGCAAACTGCGGCGGATGCTGCACCGCCTGCTCGACGAAGCCGAATTCCTCAGCCCTCACGGCATTCGCGCCCTGAGCCGCGCTCACCTGGAAGCGCCCTACCGCTTCGAGGTGCACGGCGAAACCTACGAAGTGAAGTACCTGCCCGGCGAATCAGACTCCGGCATGTTCGGCGGCAACTCCAACTGGCGCGGCCCGGTCTGGTTCCCCGTCAACACCCTTATCCTGCGGGCCCTGCTGCAGTACTACAGCTACTACGGCGACGCCTTCACTATCCAATATCCTACCGGCTCCGGCCGGGTCCCCACCCTCTTCGAGATCGCGCAGGACCTGGCCCACCGCCTCATCCGCATCTTCCTGCCCGATGCCGATGGCCGACGCCCTGTCTTTGGGGCGCAGGACCCATTCCAGCGCGATCCCCACTGGAAAGATCATCTGCTCTTCTACGAATACTTCCACGGAGAGGACGGCCGAGGTCTGGGTGCCAGCCACCAAACGGGCTGGACCGGCCTGGTGGCCTGGCTCATTCAGCTCAGGTACGGCCTGAAAAAGGAAAACATCCTGGCCGACGGGCTGCGGGCAGCGGTTGTAGCCCGCGAGCCTTGATGATTTACGGGCCTGGCTTTTTCGTATATTGGAGCTTCAAATCCCCGGCGCCCATGAAAGCAAAATACCTTCTGTTCGGTCTTTCCCTGTTCGCCCTGATCTTTTCCTGCCGGAAAGATCCGAAAGTCTTCGTGCACATCGGCAAGGGTGCAATGGTCGTGGCGAAGAACAAAAAGCAATTGTACCAGGCCGCAGCCACCGGCTCGCTGGGCGGCGTGCTCACGGCCCTGGGTATCAAAGAGCTGGCTCAGCCGGAAAACGGAACGGTTCTGGTGCTTTCCGAGGCGGAACTTCGGGCCATGTACCCGGAATACGACCCTTCCCGCAAAGAGCCGCTGATCCTTTACAATCAACAGGTCTTAGAGCGGCCGGTACAGCCCCGGACTTCATCGGACGGTTTTACAACCACCACGGAGATGCGACAGCGGCAGCTGTCTCGCGAGCTATCCCTGAAGAACCCGCCTGCCCGTTCCGACTCGTCCGGAAATGGGCTGTCGGCGACTGAGTTCCGGCTCCCGGAAGGCACCCGGCCCATCATGCCCGGCGACCTGCAACCGGCGAAAAAAGATCTGGTCCTCAAAGCGGCCCAATCCGGCGTGGTGGGCGTACAGCCCCAGACCTGGGAAGCGATCCGGCGGGCGGCGAACGCCAAATCCGGGATCCGATGAGCCTGGAGGAGCAGGAAGTACGGCAAGAGATCGAGCGGGGCAACCTGCGCGAAGCGATCGAAACCTTTCGGGCCTACCGGTCCGATGAGGCGGCGGCCACCTTGTATTCCCGGTATCAGGCCTATTTGAAGAAGAAGAGCGCCGGGGTATTTTCGCCCATGGAAGAAACCCAGCAGGAAAACATCCTGCGGGCCGATCTGCTCAACGCCCTGAACGGCAAGCCCATTTCCTCCGATCCCGATACGGACCTCGATGATGCCCACAGCCTGATCGGGCGGATCGTTGTAGGGGTGATCGCTTTCCTGTTGGTCTTGATCGTAGGGCTTTTTCTGTTCAAGGTGTTTTAGGTGCAGCCTTTCCGCTCTCTCGTTACAGGGCAGTATGTCACCCCTTCGGGGTTTTGGTTTGGGGTTGGTTTGGTGTACAATAGTCTCACCCCTTCGGGGTTTTGGTTTGGGGTTGGGTTTTCGGAAAAGCGGTGGTCAGCTTTCGGGCTGTTCTTTTTGGTGAGCAAGCCCGACGGGCTGACACTGCTGTAACGCGGCGGGTCTCGCAGGCTCAAAACAAGCCCGACGGGCTGACACTATTGTAACGCGGAGGGTCTCGCGGGCCAGGAAGAA
>JAJDFU010000421.1 GCA_020528935.1 Saprospiraceae bacterium
TTGCATACGCTCGTTCAGAAGAGGGGGTGTGGTTGGAAGGCCGGGTGCATGGGCATGGGTTTCCGGGGCGGCCGGGCCTCGATGTTGTCCCCGGCCAGGGCCAGCGGGATAGCCTCGCGGGTGAGGCCGTGGTTGCGTGCCGGATCCACCCGGATGCAGGTAAGCCACCGGTTGCTGAAGGAACCGGCGGGTTCTTCCTGAAACGCTATTTGATAACCGCGTTCTTCCCAGGACTTGAAAAACGCGCGGTAGCGCTCGAAGATCCGGCGGCGCTGAGCGACGCGCTCGGACAGCACTTCCAGCTGCCCACGCCCGATCGCGGCGAGCACATTGCTCAGCCGGTAATTATACCCGACCTCGCTGTGCTGGTAATGCGGGGCCGGGTCGCGCGCCTGCGTGGCCAGGAAGCGCGCTCTTTGAATGGCTGCCTCGTCGTCGGCCAGCAGGGCACCGCCGCCGCTGGTTGTGATGATCTTGTTCCCGTTGAAACTGAGGATGCGAAAGGTGCCGAAGGAGCCGCACTTTCTTTCGCGGTAGACCGAGCCCAGCGCTTCGGCCGCATCCTCTATTACGGGGATGTGATAGCGACCGGCTACCTCCAGAATCTCGTCCATTTTGGCGGGCATGCCGTACAGGTGGACAGGAATGACCGCTTTGGGAGTGGTTCCTTCGGCCAGCAAGGCCTGAATGGCTTCTTCCAGGGCCTGGGGATCCATATTCCAGGTGTCCTTTTCGGAATCGACGAAGACCGGCCGGGCACCCTGGTAGCGGATGGGATTGGCCGAGCCGCAGAAGGTCATGCTCTGGCAGAGCACCGTATCGCCGGGCTCCACGCCCAGCAAGATCAAGGCCAGGTGGATGGCTGCTGTTCCGCTGCTCAGCGCGGCGGCATGCGTGCTTTGCGTGTATTCGGCCAGCGACGCTTCAAACGCATTTACATGGGGTCCCAGCGGAGCGATCCAGTTGGTGTCGAACGCATCCTGCACATACTTGCGTTCGGATTCGCCCAAATGAGGAGAGGACAGCCAGATCTTGGGTTTGGAAGTCATAGAATTCATGGGAATTACATAGGAAAATTACGCGATTATTTGCACTCCACCAATTTTATTGCCCTCGGGTTTTCCAGTACCCATACAACAGCCCTGCATATTCGTGCAACACCAGGTCCATGAGGGCCATTTTCCCCGGAGCGGGCCTGAAAGGAAATTCCGTTCGATCCGCATCGGGTTTGAAGCGGTGATTGGTCGGAGACGGTATGGGGTCCATCCCATACTGCCGAAACCAGAATACTGCACGAGGCATATGAACAGCATCCGTGACCAGAATGAGGGGATGGCTGTTCCCAAAGCGCTCCAAGTAATCTCGAGCTTCTTCTTCGGTGTATCTGGGTGTGGTCACCATCAGGGTGTCTTCGGGCCGAACGCCCAGGAATGCTGCCGTTTCGGAAAACATCCGGGCCTGCGAGTAGCCGCTGATCCTGGAAGCTCCCGAACACACCAGCTTGCTGTCCGGAATGAGGCGATGGAGGCGCACTCCTTCCACCAGCCTGCCCAGGGATGCCGGGGATAGCTGATTATTGGGCGGCAGACTCCGGGAATACGTATAGCCGCCCCCCAGCACCAGAATGTGGGCCTTGGCCGGAAGGCCGGCAGCATACCCCTGCGGGGCCAGGGGCGGAAAGGTGCGTTCCAGACCGGAAATCAGCCAGGTTGGCACCGGCGAAACCGCGACGATGAAAAACCACAACCCGGCCAGAGTCAGGCATCGAAAACCCGCTCTTTTCCGCCGAAGCCCCAACAGCACCAGCCCCGCCAGAGCCAGGAGAAGGACCTGATGCAGGGGATCCAGCAGGAAGTAAGCCAGTGCCCGGCTCATCCCTTAGCCAACAGATCGGATTGCGTCATCAGCATGGGTTCAATATCCACATCGCGCAGAAAAATGTAATCCTTTTCAAACCGGAACCGGCCGTTGGCAGGCCCCGGGTCAAACCGCCCCTGCAGGTAGTCCACGGTATCCTGCACCAGATCGAATCCCGCCCGGGCCATGATGCCCGTGTAGGCCATGTGTCGCACATTGACCTCCGTTACTTTGAGCGCCCCATCCGCCGTTTCCTTCAGGTCAAAGGAAAACACGCCATGGGGCTTTACCTGGAGTTTATTGCTGATGTAATCCATGCAATCCTCGCAAAAGGACAGCAGTTTTTCATCGAAGATCAATCTGCCGTAAGAGGTGTTGCCGGTCACCTTGGAAGGCGCCACATTGGCCATGACGTACTCCACGCATTCCAGTCCGGCATTGCGCACACATTTGCCGTCCAGGTAGAGCATCTGATTGGCGAGATGCCGCCCGGGCAAGAACTCACTGACGGTAAACTCCCGGATCTCGTTCTGGATGAATAGCCAGGCTTCGAGATCCGCTTTGCGGTTGATCTTCAGGGAGCCGTACCCCCCGGTTCCTTCCGCAGCGCGTATCCAGCAGGGAAATCCGATCACCTGCTCCAGTTCCTCCATGCGGGGGGCTTCCTGGGTGATCCGCACGGTTTTCGGAATGAAAGGCGTGCCGGCCAACAACTCGGACATGCGCGCCTTATTCACCAGTTGCTCCGAATAGGCCAGCGGCGGGATCAGGGCCGGGCAGGGCAGGCTGCCGTGGATGTGCTGATACCTGCCCCAGGCTTTCACTTCGGCTTCCGGCTGTACGAAGGCAAGATCGATCCCGTGTTTTTCCACGATGCGGTTCAGCGCCTCCCAATACGTGGGTTCGCTGGCCCGCGGCACCAGATAGCTGTGATCCACCAGGCCGTTCAGGTAAAACCCGATGGCCTTTTCATTCACGTCGAGCCCCACCAGCGTGGCATCCGGATAGAGTGTCCGAAGGCGAAGGGCAATGGAGCGGGGCGTGGGCCCGCCGATTCCGTTGATCAGTATATTCATGCGTTGGAGCCCTTGAGATAGGCCGTTTTGTGTTCTTCCAGGATGGATTTGAGTCCTTTTTTAACCGGCAACTGCCATACCAGCTTGCACCAGTCGTGATTACCCTCGATCAGTTCGGGGCCCTGCTCCGTGACCGCTACATCCCAGCCAACCGAACGACATTCCGGTATGCTCGTCGCCGCCTGCCTGACCAGATCGAGGGTTTCTTCCCAGAAAGGCACCTGAAACCCTTCGATGGATACGCCGGTTACCGGATGCACGGCCTCTGCCTCCTTGGTGATGTCGCTGTATACGCCCGGGCCATTCACCACGCCCGTCTCCTCGTCGATGGGGGCGGCGAGGTTGCCGGCCGCCATATTGTCCACCACCGAATTTACCGAACTGCGGAGGCGACAGACCAGCAGTTCGACTTCGTCCAGATCGTTTAGCGGGGTGAAAATGCGAACGGTGTTCGATCCGGACGGCGACAACGCCATACTGGCCGGATGCTGCACCAAGTTATCCTCCTGCATATTATACACATCTGACGCTGACGACAAGAGCACAAGCGTAGCTCCCGGTGGTGG
>JAJDFU010000414.1 GCA_020528935.1 Saprospiraceae bacterium
GTATTCACGGTTTTCAGGATAAAATAAGTCTTCGTAGAAAGGTCATTTTATCCTTGAAATGGTATAAAGTGGTTTTTTCAGGGCTTCCCGGTGCGGGAGGCCCTTATTCGTTCACCTATGATCAACGGATACGATGGATTTTCAAAGCAATACCTTTTTCTGGTGGGCCGTATTGCTCGGTCTGCTGAGCGCCGTTTCGCTGCCCATAGGCTCGCTGGTCGGCCTTCGTTTTTCCTTTTCTTCCCGTTTTGTTTCGGTAACGGCCGCCTTTGGCGCCGGTGCCCTCATTCCCGAAGCCGCCCACTTGGGCAACCCCAAGGCCGTGGGCTATAGCACCCTATTGGGCTTTCTGGCGGCCGTTTCCTTTAGCCTGCTGGAAGGGTGATGGGGCAATTCTTCGATGGCACCCTTCTTTTTCCAGACAATGATTGGCGTTCATTCCGGTCCCAAACCAGAGATGAATAGAATTAACTCTACAAGCCTTGAAAAAAAGCCGATGCATTTTGAGCTCGGAATAAAGCGCTTACCGGAAAATCGAAAACGATGCTTGCCGGGCAACCGCGCCTGTTTTGATCAACCACGCACAAACCCTGTATCGTATGACCTTTTTGCCAAACCTTTCTCTGAAAACTTTCCTGCTGCTTGCAGGGCTTGCACTGTCCCTGCTTGGCTGCACCGAAGGCAGCACCAGCACTACCCAGACCACCGGCAGCGATTCCGAATTCAAGGGCAAGATCGCCCTGGACATCCGGGATTCCGAGTCGGACTGGTCGGCCTTCATCCCCAAAAGCGCACCCGAAGGTTCGCCCAACATTCTCTTTGTCCTCTATGACGATACCGGCCTGGGGGCCTGGTCGCCCTACGGTGGGCGCATCAATATGCCTACGCTGGACCGCCTGGCTGCCAATGGCCTGACCTACACGCAGTGGCATACCACGGCCCTTTGCTCGCCTACCCGCTCCACTATACTCACGGGCCGCAATCACCATTTGAATGGCATGGCCTCCATTACCGAGACCGCCGACGGCTTCCCCGGCTCCAACGGCCGCGTACCCGACGATTGCGCGCCCTTCGCCGAGATCCTGCGCGAGAATGGATGGAGCACCTTTTGGATCGGCAAGAACCACAACGTGCCCGAACAGGATGTAGCTCCCGGCGGCAGCCGCTCGGAATGGCCGCTGGCCATCGGCTTCGACCGTTTCTACGGCTTCATCGGTGGAGAAACCAACAACTGGTTCCCCGACCTGGTGGAAGACAATCGCTTCATCGAAGCGCCTTACGGCCCGGAGGAGGGCTATCACCTGTCCAAAGACCTGGCGGACCAGGCCATCGCCATGCTGCGCGACCAGAACGCCACCAACCCCTCCAAGCCCTGGTATATGTGGTTCTGCCCGGGTGCCAACCACGCTCCCCACCATTCGCCCAGGGAATACGCCGACAAATACAAGGGCAAATTCGACGACGGCTACGACGCCTATCGCGACTGGGTAGTGGAGCGCATGAAGAAGAAAGGGATCCTGCCCGAAGATACCGACATGACGCCCTTCAACCCCCTGCCGGAAGATGTGGCCAACCCGGGAGATTACGTGCGCCCCTGGGATGAGCTCAATGCCGATGAAAAGCGTCTCTTTTCCCGCATGGCCGAAGTATATGCCGGCTTCTCGGAATATACCGACGTGCAAATCGGCCGCATTGTGGATTACCTGGAAGAAACCGGCCAGTTGGAAAACACCATCATCATCTACGCGGCCGACAACGGTGCATCCGGAGAAGGAAGCCCCAACGGCTCGGTCAACGAGAACAAGTTCTTCAACGGCTATCCCGACGAATTGGCCGAGAACATGAAGTACCTGGAGGTGCTGGGCGGCCCCGATACCTACAACCACTTCCCCACCGGCTGGGCAGCCGCCTTTTCGGCTCCCTTCAAGATGTTTAAGCGCTACTCGCAGTTTGCCGGCGGCACCAACGACCCATTGGTCATCCACTGGCCGAAAGGCATCAAAGCCAAGGGCGAGATCCGCCACCAGTACCACCACTCGGTGGACATCGTGCCCACCCTGCTGGAGATCTGCGGCATCGAGATGCCGGAGACGTACCGGGGGGTAAAGCAAACTCCGCTTTCCGGCGTTTCCATGGCCTACACCTTCGATGCCGAACCCAACGATCCGACCCGGAAGGAAATCCAGTACTACTGCATGCTGGGCACCCGCGGCATCTGGAAGGACGGCTGGAAAGCCGTAGCCTTGCACGCCCCAATTTCGGGCCAGGGCAATTTCGACCAGGATGAGTGGGAACTTTACCATGTGGCCGAAGACCGCTCGGAATCCAAAAACCTGGCCGAAGCGTATCCCGAGAAACTGCAGGAGTTGAAAGACGCCTGGTTCGAAGAAGCGGAAAAGAACAAGGTACTGCCGCTGGACGACCGCAGCGCTGCCGAGTTGCTTACGGTCGAGCGCCCCACCCAGGAGCCGCCCCGCGATCGCTATGTGTACTACCCCAATACCGCTCCGGTGCCGGAAGGGGTGGCTGTCAACATCCGGGGGCGGAACTACAAGATCCTGGCCAATGTAGAGATCGAAGATCCCAATGCCTCGGGCGTGATCTTTGCGCACGGCTCCCGCTTCGGTGGCCATGCTCTCTTCATCAAAGACCGTAAGCTGCATTACGTGTACAACTTCCTGGGCATCCGGCCCGAGCAGGTCTTCGTGTCCAATAAAACTCTGAAGCCCGGCAAGTACACCCTCGGCATGGAATTCATGCGGGAAAAGGCCGGCGAGTATGGAGAATCCCTGGGCCAAATGAAGCTGTATATAGACGAAGAAGTGGTAGCCGAAGGCCCGATGAAGACCCAGCCGGCCAAGTTCACCCTGTCCGGCGACGGGCTCTGCGTGGGCTACGACAGCGGCGATAACGTCAGTCAGCTGTACAAGTCGCCCGGGGAGTTCGAGGGCGGTACCATACAGGCGGTAGGCGTCACCGTAGAGGGCACGCCCTACGTCAACCTGGAAGCGGAGGCCAAGCGATTGATGAAGGTGCAATAAGTAAAAACAGGCTCTCTATCCGCCCTTTGTAGTAGAACTACTACAATTGAACCCATACACCCTGCCTACTTTTACGGGCGAAACGAAAAACCAACTTTTCCCCTAAACCCGGGGAATCAAATGAAGCACTTGCCGGGCCGTAATGGCCCGGCAATTTTTTTTGCTCCATGGAGCATTCCTGTGGGCAAGAGCGGTTCAGTCCGGCACATATCCGGGAGCAAGTGCGGGCTTGTAGTATAAATTCTACCGCTCCCTAGCCGTTTAGGCCGTGAGAACCAACTACCTTTGGAATAAAGTTCTTGACATACCTGCGAGGAGCCATGCGACGATCCAGGTGGTTCGGGGCCTATGGGTCTATGTCGCGCTGAGTTTGCATGGCCACACGTTTTTTCCAAACTAATGCAATTTTTAATGGATATGAAACATCTGATTTCCCTGTTTTTCCTGGCGCTCTTGCTGGCTGGATGCGGCGAATCGCCTCAACAGACGAGCGAAACCGACAACCCGGCCACCGTTTATTTCGGTGGCGATATTCTCACCATGGAAGGCGACGAGCCCCAATACGCCGAGGCCGTAGTGGTCCGGGACGGCAAGATCGCCTTTGTGGGGGCCAGCGACGAGGCCATGAAAGCCGCCGGTGCCGGCCACCGGATGGTGGACCTGAAGGGCAAAACCCTGCTGCCGGGCTTCATCGATGCGCACGGCCACCTGATGAACGCCGGGTTCCAGGCCCTTTCGGCCAACCTGCTTCCCCCGCCGGACGGAGACGGCAGCGACATTGCTGCACTGATCGCCATTACCAAAAAATGGGCTGAGGAAAGCCCGAAGTTCATTGAAAAAGCCGGCTGGATCATCGGTTTCGGCTACGATGACGCCCAGCTGACCGAAAAGCAGCATCCTACGGCCGACGATCTGGACCAGGTTTCGGAGGATATCCCGGTGCTGTTCATACATCAATCGGGCCACCTCGGCGTCATGAATCACAAGGGCCTGGAAACGGTCGGCTACACCGATGGGGTCAAAGATCCCAAGGGCGGCCTGATCCGGCGCGTGGCGGGCACCCAGAAACCCAATGGGGTGCTGGAAGAAATGGCGGTGTTCATTCCCCTGTTTACGCTCTTAGGCGATGCAACGGATGAGGACAACCAGACCCTGATCAAGGCCGGGATCAAGGCGTATACCCGGTACGGCTTCACCACGGCCCAGGAAGGACGCGTCAACGATGCGGCCTGCCAAACGTATCTGACCATGGCCGGACAAGGCCCCCTGCCCATCGATGTGGTGGCCTATCCGGATATTCAGGCCTACGGCGATTACATAAAGTCCGTCGGAACTCAATCCGAATTCACCAATCGCTTCCGCATCGGCGGCGTAAAGCTCAGCCTCGACGGCTCGCCCCAGGGCAAGACCGCCTGGCTGACCCAGCCCTACAAAGTGCCGCCTCCCGGCCAGCCGGCATCCTACAAGGGCTATCCGGCCATCGAGGACTTTGAGGAGGTGAAGGGCTATGTAGCTACCGCTTTCGCCAACGACTGGCAGATCATAGCCCATTGCAACGGCGATGCCGCCATCGATCAGTACATCCGCGCCGTGCGGGCAGCGGCCGACGAGCACGGCAACGACGACCGCCGCACGGTCGTGATCCACGCCCAAACCACCCGGGAGGATCAGCTGGACTCCATGAAGGCCCTGGGCATGATCCCCTCCTTCTTCTCCATGCACACCTACTACTGGGGCGACTGGCACCGCGATGAGACCCTGGGCGAGGAGCGCGCCCAGCGCATTTCTCCCACGGGAAGCGCCCTGCGCCGGGGCATGGTCCTGACCAATCACCACGATGCCCCCGTGGCCAATCCCGACGCCCTGCGCATCCTGGATGCCGCCGTGAACCGCACCACGCGTACCGGAAAATTACTGGGGGCCGATCAGCGGATGACGCCCTATCAGGCCCTGAAGTCCATCACCGAATGGGCGGCCTACCAGTATTTCGATGAAGACATCAAAGGCACCCTCGCCGAAGGCAAGCTGGCCGACTTCGTCATCCTGGATAAAAATCCGCTGAAGATCGACCCCCAAAACCTGCACAAGCTGCAGGTGATCGAGACGATCAAGGAAGGCGAGGCGGTGTACCGGAAAGAAGGAGATGAACTGGGGATGAATTGATTTAGCATACCCCCAAGTGGCTTATCGCATTCGAGCCCATTAGGCCGGGTGGCGCCGGAGCGTCAGCGCAGGCACCCACAGGCAGGGACGGCATATTCCGGATAGGGAAATATGCCGTCCCTACGGGCCTGAAAGAAACTGCAGGCAGGCTCATTAAAATACATTCCGTGCCTACAGCGCGTGTATCTGGTACACCGCTCAAATCAAATGATTATCAAAACTGCAAATCCAAAAACCCAATGAAACGATTTGTATTTTCTTCTATGCTGTTGCTTTGCGGACTGACCGCTTTGCATGCCCAGAGCCAGGAGCGCCCCAACATTCTCATCATCTGGGGCGACGACGTCGGCATGTGGAACATCAGCGCCTACCATCGCGGTATGATGGGGGGCTCCACGCCCAACATTGACCGGATCGCCGACGCCGGCATGATCTTCATGGATCACTACGCGCACGCTTCCTGTACGGCCGGGCGCGCGGCCTTCATCACGGGCCAATACCCGATTCGTACCGGGCTGAGCACGGTGGGGCTGCCGGGCGCCCCCCAGGGTATTCAAAAGGAAGACCCCACCCTGGCCGAGCTGCTCAAGCCGCTGGGGTACGCCACCGGCCAGTTCGGCAAGAACCACCTGGGCGATCGCGATGAGCACCTGCCCACGGCGCACGGCTTCGATGAGTTCTACGGCATCCTCTATCACCTCAATGCGGGCGAATACATCGAGCAGTACGACTATCCGAAGGATCCGGCGGCAGTCAAAAAATTCGGCTTTGACAAGCAGCGGGGGATCATCCACTCGAAAGCGCTCGGAAACGGAAAGCAGGAAGTCAAGGATCTGGGGCCATTCGGACGGGAAAAACAACGCACCATCGAAAAAGATGTCATCCGGGAATCCAAGCGATTTATACGCGAGGCGGTGAAAAACGATAAGCCCTTTTTCGTCTGGCATAATTTCACCCGCATGCACTACCGAACCAACCTGTCTTCAGAGTACGAGAACGCCACCGGTTATGGGCTCTACGCCGACGGCATGAAGGAAATGGACGATCTCGTGGGGGAGCTCCTCGACCTGCTGGAAGAACTGGACGTGGATGAA
Organism: Saprospiraceae bacterium; assembly: GCA_020528935.1. Lineage (GTDB taxonomy): Bacteria > Bacteroidota > Bacteroidia > Chitinophagales > Saprospiraceae > JAJDFU01. The sequence continues at coordinate 6,299 of JAJDFU010000414.1, forward strand.
AACACCATTGTTATGTTCGCCACCGACAACGGCGCGGCCTCCAATTCCTGGCCCGACGGCGGCAATCATCCCTTCCACGGCGAAAAGGGCGTAGGCGGATGGGAAGGCGGCTTTCGCGTACCGGTGCTTGTCAAGTGGGACGGCCATATTCCCGCCGGCGTCAGCACGGGCGAGTTCATGACCATGGAAGATTGGCTGCCTACCATCATGTCTTTCATGGGGCAGCCCACATTAAAAGAGGATTTGATGAAGGGCAAAAAGGTCGGCGCCCAAACTTACAAAATTCACCTCGACGGCTATGACCAGAGCGATATCCTGCTGCGGCAGGGCGAGAGTCAACGCCTGGACTTCTACTACTTCACCGAAACCACCTTCCACGGCCTGCGCTACGGCGACTGGAAGCTGCTGTTCCGCGATCAGGAAACCTGGTTCCGGGCCGACAATGCCGAACTGACCACTCCCTACATCATCAATCTGAAGCTGGACCCCTTCGAGCGCTTCACCGAGGCCCGCGGCTATGACGAGTGGGCCGAAAACCGCTCCTGGCTCTTCGGTCCGGCCATGATGCAGATGGCCGAGTTCGTCAACTCGTTCAAGGACTACCCGCCGCGGCAGCCCAGCTTCTCGCCCACTGTGGGGGATCTGACGGGCATCATCAACAAGTTCTCGGCGACGGCGAGGTAGACCAAACCATCAAATCCACAACGAACCATGCGAATACTTCCTTTTAAAATGCTTGTTCGCCTGCATCCTGTTGTCATACTCGTTCTGATCCTGTGGTTGCGGCCTTTCAATGGAGCGGCTCAGGCCATCTCCCTGCAGGACATTGGCGCAAGCTATGCGGCCTTACCAGAGGTTACCATCTACGTAGCCAAGGAGATCATCACCCTGGACGAGGACCGGCCGCAGGCCCGGGCCGTCGCCGTACAGGGCGACCGCATCCTGGCCGTCGGCGACCTGGAAAGCTTGAAACAGGCCGCCGGCGACCAGCCCTACCGGATCGATGAGCGCTTTGCCGATCAGGTGATCGTCCCCGGTTTTATCGCCCAGCACGATCATCCCGTACTGGCAGCCCTGACGATGGCTTCCGAGATCTTGTCTATCGAAGATTGGAATTTGCCATCCGGCAAAATTCCCGCCGTCAAGGACCGCAAGGATTTTCTCGAGCGCCTGGCGGCGGCCGATAAAAAGATGACCGATCCCAAAACGCCGCTGGTCAGCTGGGGGTATCATCCTTATTTCTACGGAAAACTCACCCGGGCCGACCTGGATAAGATTAACCCGGACCGCCCCATCCTCATCTGGCACCGCTCCTGCCATCAGGTGACCCTCAACAGCGCTGCCCTTCGGGAAAACGGCATCGACCAGTCGCTTTTTGATAGCTGGGGTGCCACTGCTCAGGAGCAATCCAGCCTGGAGGAAGGTAATTTCTATGAGCAGGGAGTATTTGCCGTTCTGCCCAATATTGCCGGCATATTGGCTACGCCCGAGAAGCTGAAGCAGGGGCTGAATATTATGCGGCAGTATATGCACGACAAAGGCATTACCCTGGGCTGCGAGCCCGGCGGCATCCTGGTGAAACCCCTGCAGGACGCCATCAACCGGGAGCTATCGCCCGCCAACAATCCCTTTCGCTTTTATTTCATTGTCGATGGCAAAACCCTGGTCAATAAGTACACTGATGACGCGCAGGTGCTGGCTGAAGCCAAAAATCTGGAAAGTTGGTATGACGGCATGACCGGCCTCTTGCCCAAACAGGTCAAATTATTCGCCGACGGCGCCATCTATTCGCAGCTCATGCAGGTGCGCGACCCCTATCTCGACGGCCACCGGGGCGAATGGATGACCGACCTGGAGGTCTTCGAGCGCGCCTTTCGCATTTTCTGGGACGCCGGCTATCAGATCCATATACACGTCAACGGCGATGCGGGCATGGACCGGGTGCTCAACACCCTGGAGAAGAACATGCGCCGCCATCCCCGCTATGATCATCGCACGGTGCTGGTGCACTTTGCCGTGAGCGCCCCCGATCAGGTGGCGCGCCTCCAGCGGCTGGGCTGCATCGTGAGCGCCAACCCGTATTACGTGACGGCCCTGGCCGACAAATACAGCGAAAAGGGCCTCGGACCGGAGCGCGCCGACAACATGGTGCGTATTGGGGATGTGGAGCGGGCCGGTGTGTCTTACTCTTTCCATTCCGATATGCCGATGGCGCCGGCTGATCCGCTCTTTTTGATGTGGTGCGCCGTCAACCGGAAGACGACCTCCGGCCGCGTAGCCGCCGCCGACCAGCGGGCGAGCCGCGAGGGTGCCCTGCGGGCCGTCACCCTCGACGCCGCCTATTCCCTGCGCCTGGAGCATGAGGTAGGCAGCATCGAACCGGGCAAACGGGCCAATTTCACCATCCTGGAAGACAATCCCGTGACCTGTGCTCCCGATGCGATCAGGGATATCGAACTGTGGGGAACCGTCATGGAAGGGCGGGTGCTGCCCGTAGGCGGAATCTCCGCGAGCGGCGCTACCGGCTTCCACGACCGGAGCGCTCCGGAGGAAGACGCCCGTTTCGCGAAAACCGCGGCCGAACACGCCCTGAAGGTGGCGCATACGCACGGTGAAAAGTGAGGGCGAAATCAACAACTTTTAAGAAAATTTTGATCACAAAAAACAAGTAAGATGAGATGGAATACCGCCATTTTGGCCGCTTGCTTTCTGTTTTTGCTGGCCGGTTCGGCCTGTAAAGGCCCGCAATCTACCGGCAACGAAGCAAATCGATCGTCCGGCGAAGCACCGGCGGAAAAGCCGGCGCCTTTCCCTATCCAGACCGGGATCGCCGAGCTCGATGATGCCCGTATCGAATACTTCATCCAGGGCGAGGGCAGCCCGATCGTCCTGCTCCCGGGGGGCGGGCTGAGCACAGAGTACCTGAAACCCCTGGCCCTGGAGCTGGCCAAAGCGGGCTACCGGACAATCCGGATCAACCCCCGGGGCGCCGGGCAAAGCCAGGGCCCCGCAGAGGGCGCTACCATGCATACCCTGGCCGGCGACGTGATCGGCGTATTGGATGCGCTGGGGCTGAAAGGAGTGGACATGGCCGGCCACGCCTTCGGCAACCGCGTGGCCCGCACGGTGGAGCCCGACGCCCCCGAATACGTGCGCAGCGTGATCTGCCTGGCTGCCGGCGGTGTCGTCAAACCCAAAGCCGAGGCTGCCGAGGCCCTGAGCCTGGTATTCAACCCCGAGGCCTCCGAGGAAGAGATCCTGAAATCGATGCGTTACATGGTGGGAGATCCGGCAAATGCCACCGCCAGCTGGGCCCTGGTCAAGCCCTCCCGGTTTCCGGCTGCCGCCGCCGTGGTGGGCAGTGCTTCCAAAACACCGGAAAGCAGCTGGGCCAAACCCTCGGGGAAAAATCCCTTTCTCGTCATCCAGGGCACCAACGATCAGGTAGCGC
>JAJDFU010000091.1 GCA_020528935.1 Saprospiraceae bacterium
ATCACCCCGTTTTGCCCCTTTTGGGTGAGCCACTGAAAAAGGGGGTGGGTATCGGGGCCTTTGACGGCAACCTTGGCCGCCAGGGGGAAGGTCACGCCGAAGCGCGTTTCGCAAAAGGCCTGAATTTCTGCATCGCCACCGGGCTCCTGCCCGCCAAAGTCGTTGGAGGGAAAGCCCAGTACGACCAATCTATCCTGAAACTCCTCGTAGAGTTCTTGCAACTGTTGGTATTGGGGGGTGTAGCCGCATTCCGAGGCCACATTCACAACCAGTATTTTCAACCCTTCAAATTCCGAAAAATCGATTTCTCCGCCGTCTATGCGGTCCACCACAAAGCGGTGGATGCTCTGCAAGCTCAATGCGTTTGCTTTTGCGCTAAAATTAAGGAATTTCTGCGCACCCTGGTAAAGTGTAGTTTCTGCTAAAACCTAAGCGGCCCGATGCTGTTTTGAGTGTGATCAAATACAGCCATCCATGAGAGTTTCGGTTTTTCGCAGAGCCCACTTCAACGCCGCTCACCGCCTGCACAACCCCAATTGGAGCGACCAGCAGAATCGCGCCTACTACGGCAAGTGCAACAACCCCAACTACCACGGCCACAATTACGAGCTGGAAGTGCGGGTCACGGGCGAGGTAGATCCCGAAACGGGCTACCTCATTGACCTGGGCAAACTGAAAAAGATCATCGAAGAACAGGTGGAGGAGCGCTTCGATCACAAGAACCTCAACCTGGATACCGAAGAGTTTAGCGAGCTCATCCCCTCGGCCGAACACATCTGCTACGTCATCTTCAACATCCTCCGCGAACACCTGGACGATAAATACGAGTTGGGCGTACGCCTGTACGAAACGCCGCGCAACTACGTGGAGTACCCCGCCGGCTAGAAACTCCTCCGGTAACGGAAGGGCATTCAGGGTCGGGCGCCTGTCTCTCCCCTCCCCGTTGCCGTGACCCGGTCCGGAATGCCCCGTCGAGAACGCATCCTGGCACCGAAGTGGTTGGGGAGTGCCAACTCCCTCCTCTGTTGCCGGTACAAATCAGAAAGGCTCGTGAACGCGCTATGGCTTTTTTGAAGGGGAGCAGCCCCTTCCCGAACTTCATGCTCCGGGACCGGGTTTCGGCCCCCATTCGCAACGAAGCGGTCGAATTGTCCGGGCTCGGACGTCTGCGGCTGCCGTTAACAAAAATCATTTTCAGGGCAGGGGTGATCTATTACTTTGACAAACATAACTAAAGCACCCGCCCATGCACGTCGCCATTATCGGCAATGGTATTGCCGGAATAACGGCTGCCCGCTTTATCCGAAAGCTCAGCGATCACGATATTACAGTCATCTCCGCCGAAACGGACCACTTCTTCTCCCGCACAGCTCTCATGTACATCTACATGGGTCATATGCGCTACGAGGACACCAAGCCCTACGAAGACTGGTTTTGGCCCAAGAACCGGATCGAACTGAAACGCGCCTGGATCGAGCGGGTGGACGTGGAGGGGAAGACCCTGTACAGCAGCCAGGGCGAGGCGATTCCCTACGACAAGCTCATCATTGCCTGCGGCTCGGCGCCCAACAGGTTCGGGTGGCCCGGCCAGGATCTCCGGCGCGTACAGGGCCTGTATTCCTATCAGGATCTCCAGGGTATGGAAGCCGCCAGCGGAGAACTCGAACGAGCTGTAATTGTAGGCGGTGGCCTCATCGGCGTGGAGATGGCCGAGATGTTCCACACCCGCCACATCCCCGTTACTTTCCTGGTGCGCGAATCCAGCTACTGGGATATGGTGCTTCCGCCCGAGGAATCGCAGATGGTGAACCGGCACATCCGCGAACACGGCATCGATCTTCGACTGCGCACCGAACTGGACGAGATCCTGGACGACGGCACCGGTTCCGCCGGGGGCGTGCGCACCAAAGCGGGCGAAGAGATCGACTGCGGCTTTGTAGGCCTGACAGCCGGTGTACACCCCGCCATTGACTTCCTGAAAGACACCTCCATCGAGATGCAAAAGGGCATCCTGGTAGACGATTACCTGCAGACTAATGTTCCGGACGTGTATGCAGCCGGCGACTGTGCCCAACTGCGCAACCCCAAACCCGGCCGGCGCCCCATCGAAGCGGTCTGGTACACCGGACGAATGGCCGGCGAAACGGTCGCCTACAATGCCTGTGGCCACCCCACGGCCTACGATCCCGGCATCTGGTTCAATTCCGCCAAATTCTTCGATATCGAGTACCAGGTGTACGGCGACGTGCAGGCCAGGGCCCCGGAGCATCACGCCAGCCTCTATTGGGAGCATCCGGAAGGGCGCAGGAGCATTCGCCTGGTGTTCGACCGCAACGCAGGCCACATTCTGGGCTTCAACCTCATGGGCGTGCGCTACCGTCAGGAAGTGTGCGAGCAGTGGATCCGGGAAAAGACCCCCCTGCGCGAGGTCATCCAGAACCTGGGGCTGGCCAATTTCGATCCGGAGTTTTACGACGAATACGAGCCGGAAGTGGTAGCGCTGTACAACACCCAAACGGGCGACAACCTCCAGCTCAGGCAAAAACGCGGCCTGAGGGCAGCCCTGAAATTTCTGAACCACAAGCAACTTAACTGATCGCCCAACCTGCAATGCAAACGCAAGCACTTCATCGAAAAAACCATCCATCCATGTCGGTAAAACGCAATCCGCTCACACTGCTGCAGTGGATCGGGCTCGGAATATTCCTGACTGCTCTTCTTTTATTTACGCTCGTACTGGGCCTGGACGACTATCGGCTGCACCCGGACAGCCTGGCGGTTTCCAATACCTACCACAAAGAAGCCCTACTGGAAGCCGCCCGGGATCAAGGCATGCTGAACCGGACCTATGCTTCCAGTTTTGCATTCGCCCCGGCCTTCCAACGCGCCTTCAGGCAGGCCCAAGCAGACCTGCAAAACCGTTTTGACCAACAAGGTGCGCCCGAGGGGGTGGGCGAATGGGAATACAAGCTGGGCGACTGGATGGAACAGGAATACCTGTTGCATACCGTCAAGCATTCGAGCAGGGGCCCTGTACGGTCCAACCCGCTGCTGTTCTGGCTGCTCACGATCGGGCTGGGCATCCTGGGCGGACTGCTCTACATCCTCCCCAAATTCCGGGGCTTGCCCGGCATCAAAAACAACCACATCTACCACAGCCATATGACCCGGGGTATGAAGCTGAGCGTGCGCAGCGCCTTCCTGGCCGCGGCCCTATTCGGCATTATCGGCTACGGCATATTTTACCTGGGCGGCAACTACTTTTGGCCGGGAGTGAGCCTGCTAATCGCACTGCTCATCACGGGCCTCGTGCTCTACAAACCGAAAACCAGCCCGGGCGATGAAAGCCGGTCGGCTTCGCCCCATGCGACGGCCTGGATCGGCCTGATCACCGGCCTGTACCTCATCGGTTTTTACGTGCTCCTGTACTGGACTCCCCAGCACCTCACCGGCTGGATGATCCTATCCGACCCGCTCAGCCACACACTCAGCGGCAAGGAAGCCAGCCAGTGGTTTGTATACGGCACCCTATACACTGTAGCCGTCCTGGTGATGGGTGTGCGCATGATTGCCAAGTACCGCCACAACCGCTACCAGATCATTCGCACCATCTCTGTCATGTTCTTCCAGCTGGCCTTTGCCTTTCTCATACCGGAGATCCTCGTGCGATTGAACCAACCCTACTTCGATTTCAAGAACATCTGGCCGCTCAACTACACCTTTTTCTTCGACTGGAACCTCAACAACCTGATCGGCAGCGGCGCCACGGGGCTGTTCATGCTGGTGTGGGGCATTGCCCTCATTGTACTGGCGGTGCCCCTCCTCACCTACTTCTACGGCAAGCGCTGGTACTGCTCCTGGGTATGCGGCTGCGGCGGCCTGGCCGAGACACTGGGCGACCCCTACCGGCAACTCTCCGACAAGAGCCTGCGCGCCTGGCAGTACGAGCGCTGGATCATCCACGGCGTACTGGTTTTTGCTGTGATCATGACGATGGGCGTACTGTACTCCTACCTGCCCGCGGGCGAGCTGTGGTTCAATCAGCGCAACTTCCTGATGCTCGTAATGCTGATGCTGGCGGGGGCTATGGGATATACCTACTACCGCTGGAAGAGGGGTGCGGTAGACATATCCCGGCTCGGGATACGTGTCGGGATTGGCGTTACGGTATTGCTCATCGGCATTTCCGCTTACCATCTCTTTTCGGGCAGCGAAAAGTTCTTCTTCCTGAACAGCAACGAGACGAGGCAATGGTACGGCTTCCTCATAGGTTCTGCCTTTGCCGGCGTGATCGGCACGGGATTTTACCCCATCATGGGCAATCGCGTTTGGTGCCGCTTTGGATGCCCGCTGGCCGCCTACCTGGGGCTGGTACAGCGCTTCAAGTCGCGCTTCCGGATCACCACCAACGGCGGTCAGTGCATTTCCTGCGGCAATTGCAGCACCTATTGCGAAATGGGTATCGACGTGCGCTGGTATGCTCAGCGGGGGCAGGATGTGGTGCGCAGCTCGTGTGTGGGCTGCGGAATCTGTGCCGCCGTGTGTCCCCGGGGCGTGCTTCGCCTGGAAAACAGCAGCCTCGATATGGACGAGCGGACCAAACACCTGCGGGCCCTGCACATCCCCGAAAGCAAAACGGCCCTGCCCAACTAGGCGGAAGGCAAAAATACGGCAGCCGGCCGGAGCACAGACTATCGCGGTGGAAACCGGGGAATCCCGTTGCGCAGAAGAGGGCAAAGATAAAGCGCCCTCCACGTAGTGAAAGGCGCTCTGTGTATCATTCCTAACACCTATCCAAATTTCATGAGATCACAATTTGTGTAGAGGTGTCACCTGTTGCCACAAGGGTGTCTTCTCTGAAAGAGAGAAGGTAGGAATGTCACATAATAGATCAATAGTGTTACGTCAAATACGGGCCAGTAGACCCATACCAGATCAGGCTGGCCCAGCTTCTTACTCAGCTGTCCGCCTATGAAACCTGTTAGTCCCCAGCGAAGACAAGGCAGAAGAATCGGAATCCAATCCGCCCATGCCCAGGCTGTGGCGATTGTCAGGGCGTAATGCAGCACATGAGTTCCCGCGTACAACACCAGCCAGAACTGGCTTTTCAGGCTATATGCGGGCGCAGTACTTACATGACGCCGTTTTTGGTAGTAGTAGCCTCTCCAAGTTCTCTTTGGCTTCGACCAAACGAAAGCTTGGGGATGTATCTCTAAAGCTGTGTGTTCGGCGCGTGCAACTTCATTTACCAGCAAATCGTCGTCGCCGGATGCCAGGTGAGCGTGTTTCGAGAACCCGCCTGCCCGGCGATACAGGCCTACCCGGTAGGCCATATTCCGCCCTACGCCCATATACGGTTCGCCGTACAAGGCTGCCGACAAGTACTGTATGCCGGTCCACACTCCCTCGAATCGTATCCAGCGGTTCAGCAACCCCGGTTCCCTGGCATACGGGCTGAAGCCCAATACCAGTTCGGTGGCGGGCTGCATGCGGCTACTCAAATGAGCCAACCAATCAGGGCCTGCCGGCCTGCAATCGGCATCACTCAGGACGATCCATTCATTTCGAGCGCATTCCAGCCCTTTGGCCAGTGCGCTTTTCTTGCTGAATGCACGTTTTGAATTCGCAGCGCAAACAACGCGCAAGTTCGGCGATTTAGTCTTTACTTCCAACAAGAACGCCCTCGTGTCGTCGGTGGAATTATCGTCTACTACGATAAGTTCAAAGGAACGGTAGTTTTGGTTTAGGAAATGGTATAGGTTCCGGCGTAAGTTGTCGGCTTCATTTTTTGCGCAAATAACGACGGAAACCGGCCGGATCCGGTTCAGGGGGAGATTCGGCGGCTGATAGCGCAGCAAACGATAGAACGGCCCCAGCCAGAAGGCCAATTGCACCGCCGTAGCCATCACCGCTCCCGTTATGCAGATTCCCTCCAGCAAGACTCCCGGTTTCTAGCTTTTAAAGAGCTGAAGCAATTCGGTGCGGGCTTCCAGCCAGGCCTTCCGCTGGGCTTCCGAAGCCCGGGTTCGGGCTCGCCAGCGGCCGGAAAAGCCCCGGCGAACATAGCGAAAATAGGACCACGACAAATAAGCCAGTAGCGGCAGACTCAGCAGGTATAGTCCTGCAGCTGCCACAGAAGAGAGGTAACGAGCCGCCAGCCAGGTCTGGATGCCGTAGAACAGCGGCAGCGTCAGGATGCCGGTCAGCACCAGTATGGTGTCGTCGTATTCCCTATCGGCCTTGAGCCGTTGCTGTATCAGCCACGGTATGCCCAGCGGAAGCAAGTTGTGCAGCAGTCCCCACAAGGCCGGCAGCAATCCCAGAAGAAGCAGAATGACCTCCAGGAAGAGTGGCGGCCAGCGAGGTTGCTCCGCCAGGCAGGCCGGAGGTATCCCGGCCTCGTCCAGCTGAGCCCGCAGGGTGTCCACTTCCTCCGCCCAGGCATCTTTGCGTGCCGCGGGCCAGTGCGCCAGCCGGTATGCCCCCAACTGGAGCCGGTCGAAGCGATGAACGAAAGGGAGGGGTTGCTGGCCCTGAGCCAGCTCGTCGGCCCAGCGCAGGCGCCGCTCTTCTTCCGCATCGCTGCAGTGGACGAGCAGCGGCTCCAATTGGGCGCGCACGGCCTCGGTCAGTTTTCGGACGCCCAGGCGCGGGTGTTCCCGATACAGTTCGGCAAAAGCCTTTACCCGGATGGGCGGGCCGGCTTGCGGGACCCATACCCCCCCCGGCCGGCCGGGAGTCGCATAGGTCAGGCCTACGGGCAGGATGGTAAGCGCCTCCGGATCCGGCAGGTGGTCCAGGGCTTGCAGCGCAATTCGTGCTGTGCCGCCCTTCAGTGGCCGAAGTTGCCAGGCGCGCGTACTGCCTCCTTCCGGAGCTACCCAGATATTTCCTCCTCCGGCTAAATGACGGATCACCGCCGCAAAATTGTTGTGGTTGCGCACCCGGCGCCCTGGTGCGTCCTGGGCGCGCTCTACCGGCAAGGTAAACAAAAAGCGAAGTACGCGGGCCGCCAGCGGGTTCCTGAAGAGGGAGGCATTGGCCAGGAAAAAAACCGGCCGGTTGATCCGGATCACCACATTGAGCGGATCCATCAGTGTATTGGGGTGGTTGGATACCACCAGCGTGGGCCCTTTTACCCGCAGATGCTCCCGCCGGCGCACGGCCGTAGCCGGATAGTGAAAAGGCAGGGCCAGCAGCAAAATGCCTTTCAAGAAGTGATACACGAGATAGGACAATGGCGGCATAGGGAGGGTTATACCTCAAAGTTGAGCAGAAAGGACCGGATGGCTTCGTCGAAGACCGGTCCCTGATCGAAGTGAAAGCGCACCTGTATGGGAAGCACGGCCACGGGTATTCTGGCCTCGAGGAGTATCATCCGAAATGGTTCCAGTCTTACGGCGTCCTTCTCTGTAGTGATCAGTACTTTTTCCTTTTGCCCCGCCTCCAAACGCTGAAAAGCCTTGGCGATGTTGCGCACATCGGTGTCGTCAAAGGTGTGGTGATCGGCGTATTCCATGTGGGTCAGCCCGCCCACGCGCTCCTCCAGATAGCTGACCAGGTAATCGGTGCGGGCAATGGCCGTAACGAGCAGCACGTGCAGGCCCGGTTGCAGCTTCAGCCGGCGAAGGGGGTTGTACATGGAATAGGGTGCACCGTACTCGTAATACGAGAAAAAAACCTGCTGGTGATCCAAGGGCTTGATCTCGGTCTCCACCTGCCGGGCTTCCTCCGGGCTGAGGTCGATGGGGCATTTAGTAACCACGATGAGATGAGCCCGCCGGTAGGCCGACCGCCACTCGCGCAGGCGACCGCTGGGCAGCAGCCAGTCGCGGGTGAACGGCTCGCTGTATTCCGTAAGCAGGATGTGCATGCCGGGCGCTATGGCCCGGTGCTGAAAGGCGTCGTCCAGCAAGATGAGCTGGGTGTCCGGATGGGAGCTCAGGATCTGCGGGATGGCGAAGGTCCGGCTTTCAGCTACGGCCACCACTACGTCTCTGAACTTCCGCTTGAACTGCAGGGGCTCATCGCCGGTCTGCCGGGCCTGCATACCCGGCAACACCTCCAGATAGCCCTTGGTCTGCCGGCCGTAGCCTCGACTCAGGGTCGCCACCCGAATGTAGTCCTTGAGCAATACGAGGAGGTACTCGATATGCGGCGTTTTGCCGGCTCCGCCCACCGTGAGGTTCCCCACGGAAATCAACGGCAGGTCGAAGCGGACCGATTTCAGCAGGCCTTTTTGATAAAGAAAGTTGCGCAAGCCCACCCCCGCGCCGTATAACAGGGCGATGGGCGAAAGCAGCAGGCGGGCCAGTACATTATCTACCATAAGCGCTGGTGGAAGTGTGCAGAAATGCTAAGTTGCTAAAAATGTAGCAAGGTTGCGATCCAGGCCGTTGCGAAGGCTGCTATATTCGCGTGTTATGAGCGCTCTGGCATCTACTTCCGCACGCTGGCCACTGGCCACCTTCATCAACATGGGCACCGTATCGCTGGGCAGTTTCCTCGGGTTGAGCCTTCAGCAAACCTTTCCGCCCGAGGTGCAATCCATCGTATTTTTCACTATTGGCCTGGGCACCCTGGTCCTGGGTATGCAAATGAGCCTGCGCATGCCGGAAGGCTACCTGCTCGTCTTTTTTTTCAGCCTCATCCTCGGAGGCATTAGCGGAGAACTCCTGGGCATAGACGACTGGCTCAATCAATTGGGCGAGCGGGTAAAGGGAAGCCTGCAGATTGGAGATTCGGATTTTACCGAAGGTCTGATCACGGCCTTCCTGATCTTTTGCATAGGCTCGGTCACCATCATCGGGGCCATTGAGGAAGGGCTGAAGGGCCGCCGCGAGTTACTCCTCATCAAAAGCGTACTGGACGGATTTACCTCCATTGCCCTGGCTGCGACCTACGGGCTTGGCGTTTGGTTTTCCATCCTCCCCATGCTGCTTTTCCAGGGTGGACTGACGGTACTTGCCGGTAGTCTTCGCCCCCTGCTCAGCCCCCGCCGTATTGCTATGCTCGGCGCCGTGGGGGGTGCGCTCATTCTGGGCATCGGCATCAATATGCTGCAACTGGCAGACTTGCCCCTGGAAAACATGCTGCCCGCCCTGTTGCTGTTGTTCCCCCTGGCTTACCTGGCCGAGCGAAGCGGCCTCATCGGGCTCATTCTTCGAAGGAAGGATTGAGAATGGCGTTGCCGATAGCGCAGGACAGGCAGCGCTTGGGTTTGCAATACTGGCCGTACAACTGAAGCAGGGCCTGCGATTGACAGGCCGAATCCGGCCGGAAGCCCAGCGATTCCCAGCGGCGGATGATCTTATTGTTCTCCGCCGGCAGCTCCTGAAGCAATCTCAGCGCCCGCTCCTGGTAACGCGCTTTGCCCAGGCGCTTGCCGTATAAAAAGAGAAAGGGGGCCAGGGTGTTGATGAGCATGAGGTGGATGGTGCCCCGGCCGAGTTTTTTATCGCGCTTGGCAGAGGATCTGCCGAAGCGATAGTGGGTTTGCCAGTAGTTAGAGCTTTTCACCTCCAGCATGTGTTCCACTTCCCGCACCGTTTGAGCCGCCAGCGCCTTGCTCAGCAGATGATCGGACTGATGGACCAGGGTGGCCAACTGGGCAATGCGAACCGTGGGAAAGTTGGCCGGGCGCAGGCGCGGGAAATTCCACCCCACCGCCCGCATAGGCTGAAGGCCGTATTTTCTGCGACGGTGGTGGTACTCCGCACGGGG